>NZ_JARCCY010000046.1:0-35879 GCF_039907775.1 Arthrobacter sp. CC3 | reverse complement strand
GCGTCCACTATGTGGTTCCCAACCAACAAACCCGTTGCGTTGCAGGAACAAAACACAACAAAATAACAACACCACAAAGTTGTAACCAATAGTTTTCCCACCACCACCCCCACGGGGCCGGCCGGTGCGGAGCAAGGGTTACGGCGGTCATAGCGTGGGGGAAACGCCCGGTCCCATTCCGAACCCGGAAGCTAAGACCCACAGCGCCGATGGTACTGCACCCGGGAGGGTGTGGGAGAGTAGGTCACCGCCGGAACACCATTCAGGTCGAGAGCCCCAACCACACGGTTGGGGCTCTCCCACTTTAACCACCACACACAAACCCACTCCCGGAACGGGCACCCCCAGGGGCAACCCACCCGCACTTCCCGGGCCCTTCCGACGAACCCTCTCCCACCGCCCGGCCACGCCGGCCAGGCACCCAACCCACCCACCGCCGTCGACCCCCCCCACATGATTGAGCGTTAGGTTGGAACCCACAGGAACTCAGAGAGCGTTGCCGGGGTGGGCACGAAAGGTGACAGAGCGTCCGGGTAAAGTTGTTGATCATGGACAACCTCTTTAGCCACGCTTCCCCGGCCGACGAAGCACCGGATCCCGTGGATGCCCTGGGCGCCGTCGTGCACACCGTGGTGGTTCCTGGGCCGGTCTCCAAAGCGTTCATCGGGTTCACCGAACACACCCATCTCTGGTGGCCCCTCGAGGACCACAGCGTGTTCGGCGCGGGTTCCTACGTTGAATTCGAAGAGAACCTGGTGCTGGAAACTGCCGACGATGGCCGTACCGCGGTCTGGGGCAGCATCGATGACTGGCAGCCACCGCTGTCGTTCCACGCCAGCTGGCACCCCGGGACCACGGCGCTGTGGTCCACCGAGCTTCGCGTTGCCTTCAGGGCTGTTGAAGGGGGCACGGAGCTCCGGCTTGTGCACGACGGCTGGGAGGGCGCTGAAGACCCCGCCAGGACCCGGGCCGAATACGATGCAGGCTGGCCGGGCGTACTGGCCCGTTTTGTGCGGTTTATGGGTGGTGCAGTTGGCTAGCGTCCGGCGCATGACGGGGGACGAATGGGAGTCGCTTAGGGCCGTGCGGCTGGAGATGTTGGCCGATACGCCCACTGCCTATGTCGAATCCCTGGCGTCGGCCGAGGCGCAGACGGAAGGCCAATGGCGGAGCCGCGCCGCTGCGATGACGGCCCCGGGCAGTGTGACTTTTGTGGCTGAGGACGACTCTGCGGCCAATGGGTTTTGCGGTCTGATGCGGGTGGTTGTTAAGCATCCCCAGGACCCGGGCCGGCCGCGTCAGGCGATGCTGATCAGCGTTTACGTGGCTGCGGCATTCCGCGGCAGCGGGCTTGCGGGCAAGCTGCTGGGCTATTCGGTTGAAGCGGCAGCCAGCGAGCTGGGGGCAGGGCTGTTGCAGCTCGGGGTGCACGAGGACAATACCCGTGCCCTCCGCTTCTACACGCGCCACGGCTTCCGTGACACCGGCCTCAGGGAAGCCTACGCACTGGATCCGGCCAAGAAGGAATTCATCATGGAGCGGGAGCTGTAAGGGAAGTACCTAGCGGACGGGCGCCGTGTCTGCCGGTGGTACGGACGTGCTGGACCTCACCACGAACTTGGTGGGAAACTCCGTGTCCGTTGCGCCGCCGTCGGCCGCTTTTTCAAGCCCGGCTAGCAGCAGCCGGACCGCCAATGCTCCCTGGCCCCGGGCGTCCTGGTCGATAGTGGTCAGCCCGAACACCTCACCAAGCTCATGGCCATCAATACCGATGACCGACAAGTCGTACGGAATCCGCAGGCCGAAGTCGCGGGCGGCCAGGATGGTTCCGATGGCCATTTCATCCGAGGCCGCGAACACCGCTGTGGGCCGTTCGGACGCTCCGCCAAGCAGCTGCCGGGCACTCGCATAAGCGCCCTGGATGGTGAAGTCCGCGGAGACCTGCCATTCAGGACGGACTGCAACCCCGGCCGCCGCCATGGCTTTCTCAAAGCCGCCCTGTCGCGTGCCGGGGAGCCGGAAATCCTGCTGGTAGGAGGCGTCGCCGGTCATGTGGGCGATCCGGGTGTGCCCCAGCCGGAGCAGGTGGTTGGTTGCGGCCTCGGCAATGCCGGAGTCGTTGATCCTGATGGTGGAGGCACCAGGCAACGGACCGCCGATTCCCACGATGGGGCGGTGGATGGCGAGCAGCTGCTGTATTTCGGCCTCACTGAGTTCGAGGGACACGGCGATGACCGCATCCACCCGTTTCCGCAAGAGAAAATCGTTCAGCACGCTGTGCCGGCGGTCGGGCCCTTCACTGACGTTGTACAGGGTCAGGTCGTAGCCGGCGTCGAGCAATGTCGCGGACACTCCCTCCACCACCGACGAGAAAAACCAGCGGTGGACCGAAGGAACAACCACCCCCACATTGTGGTTCCGGCCTGAAGCCAGGCTGGAGGCGTGGTAAGACAATACGAAACCGAGCTCAGCCGCTGCTGTCTGCGCGCGTTCGCGGCTGCGGGGCGAGACGTTGCCTTTGCCGCTCAGCGCCCGCGACACGGTAGCGATGGATAGGCCCGCACGCTCAGCTACGTCCTTGATGCCGGGCATGTTCAGTTCTCCGTGTTCCTCACTGCTAATTCAACGACAGCCGGATCACCCAACTGGGAGGTTCAACCAGACCGTCTCACCCGAGCCTAGCTGATGACCGCCGTCGTACGTTTCCGGTGACGCCGAATACTGTTCGGCTGACTCCGGGGAGCTGCGCAGCAGCACATGCCCCGGCGGGAGATCCACCGGATCCGGCCCCACGTTCATGACCACCAGCGTGGTCCCGTTGACGTAGGCGAGGGACGTATCGCTGCACCAGTTTTCCAGCCAGGCTAGCGAGCCCCGGCCCAGGTCCAGCTGCCTCCGCATGGCCAACATCCGGCGGTAGAGGTTCAGATGAGACGTCGGCTGTTCAGTCTGCACATCGCGTGCCAGTTCGGCGAAGCTCGCCGGCTGCGGCAGCCAAGGGTCCTGGCCGGACCCGAAACCCGTGTGCGGCTCCGCGGCACGCCACGGAAGCGGCACCCTGCAGCCGTCGCGGCCCAGCCGCTCTCCGCCGGTGCGCGCGAAGGTGGGGTCCTGGCGCTGGCTGTCTGGGATGTCGATGCCGTCCGGAAGGCCCAGTTCCTCGCCCTGGTAGAGGTACGCCCCGCCGGGAAGCCCCAGCATGAACATGGAGGCAGCCGCCGCCCGTTTCCTGCCCAGGACAGAGTCCGGCTGACGGTCAAAGGTGCCGATCCCGTCGCCGTCGCGCGGTGCCGGGCCGTCGTAGCCGAAGCGGGTGGCGTGGCGGACGACGTCGTGGTTGGACAGTACCCAGGTGCTGGGCGCGCCGACGGCGTCCAGCGCCACCAGCGAGTCCGTGATCACGCCGCGCAGGCGGTGAACGTCAAGCCCCGCGTGGAGGTAGGGAAAGTTGAATGCCTGGTGCATTTCGTCCGGACGCACCCAGTCGGCGAGACGGGGCAGCGGGTCCACGTTGGCTTCGGCGCAGAGGATGCGGTCCGGACCGTACTCCGCCAGGATGCGGCGCCAGGCCCGGTAGATGTCATGCAGGGCAGGCTGGCCGAACATCGGGGCGTCGTGGCCGGGGTAGCCGTCACAGCTGTTGCCGTCTGCCCGGCCGCCCCATTCAGGCAGCCCGGGAGCTTTCACCAGGGCATGGGCAACGTCCACGCGGAACCCGGCGACACCACGGTCCAGCCAGAAGCGCAGCACCCGTTCGAACTCATCGTGGACTGCCTGGTTGTCCCAGTTGAAGTCGGGCTGGGAGGTGTCGAAGAGGTGCAGATACCACTGCCCGGGCTGGCCGTCCGGTTCGGAGATACGTGTCCAGGCCGGTCCGCCAAAGTGGGATTCCCAGTTGTTGGGAGGCTCTTCGCCGAAGGGTCCGCGGCCGTCCCGGAAAATGAACATGTCCCGCTCCGGACTTCCCGCGGGGGCGCCGAGGGCGGCCTGGAAAGCGGCGTGCTGGTCCGAACAATGATTGGGAACAAGGTCCACGATCACCCGCAGGTTCAGGCGGGCTGCCTGTGCCATCATGGCGTCGAAGTCGGCCAGGGTACCGAAGAGCGGATCCACGTCGCAGTAATCGCTGACGTCGTAGCCGGCATCCTTCTGCGGTGAGCGGTAGAACGGCGACAGCCAGACGGCATCCACGTCAAGCCGGGCCAGCTGGGGGAGTTCGGCGGTGATGCCGGCCAGATCGCCGATGCCGTCCCCGTTCAGGTCCCGGAAGGAGCGCGGATAAACCTGATAGATCACTGCGGAGCGCCACCAGCCGGCAGCTTCATCTGCAGTGTGGACCAGGGTCAGTGGCCCGGCTGCGATGGCGGGGGCTTTGAGCATTGAGTCAACGGACATGCCGGTAATCGTAGAACGGAATTGTGGCAAATTGAAAACGCTTCCAATTGTGACGTGCGCCTCACTCCCGTCGGAGAACCTTCCGGTTCAGCCCTTGATTGCAGGTGTATAGCGCCGCCAGCTTCGCGCTGGAGCCGTAGGCTGGAATTTTGCCCACGGCCCTACTGCCAAGTAGGGTGACTTTCCAACATGGGTCAATCCGTGTACTTTGGAAGCGCTTGCAGCTGTGAGCCACATCACCGACGATGCCACAGGGCCCCAGGGGCCGACGCGTGGATGCAGGATTTTTTATGAAAGGGACACCAATGAAGGTGCAGAACACCCTCACGAGCGGGACCAGCCGCCGCGTCTTTACGGCGGGCGCGCTCTCCGTCGTTGCAGCCCTGGCGCTCAGCGCCTGCGGCGGCGCATCGGCGACCGCACCGGCGACTGCCACCGCCAAGCCGGATCTGAAGTCCGCCGGTGCCGGCACCATCACCATGTGGGTCGACGCCGAACGCTCACCGGCACTCAAAGACATCACGGCCAAGTTCCAGGCCGATACCGGCATCGAAGTGAAGCTGGTTGTCAAAGACTTCGCCGCTGTCCGCGATGACTTCATCACCCAGGTCCCCACGGGCAAGGGGCCGGACCTGATTGTCGGCCCGCACGACTGGGTGGGCAAGTTCGTCCAGAACGGCGTGATCGCTCCGATCGAACTCGGCGACAAGTCCTCGGCCTTCCAGGAATCCTCCGTCAAGGCCATGACGTTCAACGGCTCCGTCTATGGCGTCCCGTACGCCATCGAGAACATCGCCCTGCTGCGCAACACCGACCTCGTGTCCGACAGCGCGGAAACCCTTGATGAAGTGGTGGCCAACGGCAAGAAGGCCGTGGCGGACGGCAAAGCCAAGTTCCCGTTCCTGGTGGGCATGGATCCCAAACAGGGCGACCCGTACCACCTCTACCCGCTGCAGGCTTCCATGGGTTCGCAGGTCTTCGGCCAGGCGGCCGACGGCGGCTACGACCCCAAGCAGCTCCTGATCGGCGACGCTGCCGGCGTCGAATTCGCCAAGAAGCTCGTGGCCTGGGGCGATACCGGTGAGAAGATCATCAACTCCAACATCACCGGGGACATCGCCAAGGAGAAGTTCCTGGCCGGCGAATCCCCGTACTTCCTGACGGGCCCCTGGAATGTTCCGGATGTCCAGAAGAAGGGCATCAAGTTTGCGGTGGACGCCCTGCCGACCGCCGGTGACAAGCCTGCCCAGCCGTTTATCGGCGTCAACGGCTTCTTCATCAGCGCCAAGAGCGCCAACGCCCTGGCCACCAACGAGTTCGTGACCAACTACCTCACCTCGGAAGCAGCCCAGGATTCCATGTACAAGGCCGGCGGCCGCCCGCCGGCGCTGAAGGCGTCCTTCGAGAAGGCTGCCAGCGACCCCGTCGTGGAAGCGTTCGGCAAGATCGGTGCCACCGGTGTGCCCATGCCCGCCATCCCGGAGATGAGTGCGGTCTGGGCTGACTGGGGAGCCACCGAACTGGCCCTCATCAAGGGCCAGGGCGATCCCGCTGCCGACTGGGCCAAGATGGCCGCCAGCATCAAGGCGAAAATCGCCGGCTGACCAGTCGCCGGTCTACTTCCGGCAGCACTGGCCGGGCAGCTTAATGCTGCCCGGCCGGTTGCCGCTCGAACCCCGCGCTGACCACCGCCCCCGCGCAGCGCCCGCAATCTCCACGGCCCGCTTCTCCCAAGGACCATAGACAGCCATGCCCAAAACCGATCTTTTCCAGGATTCCCCGCAACCCCCGTCGCCATCATCGTTGCCAGGAGCATCGCCAGCAGCTTCGCCAGCACCGAAGGGCACCACGCAAGACCAGCCGGGCGGGGTCCGTAAAGGCCGCTTCGGCCAGGATTCCACCAAGGGAATCGTCGCCAAGATCGTGCTCCTGGGCCTTGTGGACGCCCTGGCCGTCTACGTCCTGATGATGCTTTTCCTCAGCCAGTCCTGGGGTGCGCTGGGGGTCTCCTCCGCCGTCGTGCTGGCCATTAACTGGATCTACCTCCGCAAGGGGGGACTGCCCGCCAAATACCTGGCCCCGGGCGTGCTGTTCCTGCTGGTGTTCCAGGTCTTCGTGGTGCTGTTCAGCGGATACATCGCCTTCACCAATTACGGCGACGGGCACAACAGCACCAAGGATGACGCCATCGCGGCCATCCAGCTCACCGCGCAGAAGCGCGTTCCGGACTCGCCCGCATACAAGGCAGCGGTGCTCACCAAGGGCAACGACTTCTACCTGCTGTTCACCGATCCGGACGGCAAGGCCACGATCGGCAGCACCGGCACGCCGCTGAAGGAAGTGCCCAACGCAGGAACCGACTCCGCCGGCAAGGCCAACTCCGTCGACGGCTACCAGACGCTGACCTTCCAGGAAATCGTCGCCAACCAGCAGGAGATCCTGGCCATCACCGTACCCGTCTCGGACAACCCGGCTGACGGCACGCTGCGCACGGCAGACGGAAGCAACGCCTACGAGTTCAAACCGGCGCTGACGTATGACGCCGTGGCGGATACGTTCACCGACACCGACACGGGGGCCGTCTACCGCGACAACGGCAAGGGCGCCTTCGCGGACGGCAACGGCGAAACCCTCACCACGGGCTGGAAGATCGACGTCGGCATGGAAAACTTCGCCCGTGCCTTCACCGATCCGAGCCTGCGCGGCCCGCTGCTGGGCGTCATCCTGTGGACGTTCACCTTCGCCGTTACGTCGGTGGCACTGACCTTTGCGCTGGGCCTGTTCCTGGCCGTCACGTTCAACCGCGAGGACCTGCGCGGCAAGAAGGTGTACCGGATCCTGATGATCCTGCCGTATGCGTTCCCCGCGTTCCTGTCCGGCCTGGTCTGGTCCGGCATCCTCAACCCGCAGTTCGGCTGGCTCAACCAGACGCTGCTGGGCGGAGCAACGATCGGCTGGCTCACCGACCCCTTGCTGGCCAAGGTCAGTGTCCTGGTGGTCAACCTCTGGCTCGGCTTCCCGTACATGTTCCTGGTCTGCACCGGCGCCCTCCAGTCGCTGCCCACCGAACTCGACGAAGCCGCCCGGATGGATGGGGCCGGCCCGTGGCGGGTGTTCCGGTCCATCAAGCTGCCCCTCCTGCTGGTCTCCATCGCCCCGCTGCTGATTTCCTCGTTCGCCTTTAATTTCAACAACTTCAATGTGATCTACATGCTCACCGGCGGCGGACCGCGCTTCGCCGACACGGACCGGGACATTGGAGCCACTGACATCCTGATCACCCTCGTGTACAAGGTTGCGTTCGGGCAGGGAACCGGCCGTGACTACGGCCTCGCCAGCGCCCTGGCGATCATCATCTTCATCATCGTGGCCACAGTTTCGGCCATCAGCTTCAAGCAGACCAAAGCACTCGAGGACGTGAACTCATGAACGGGTCAACGGCACGCACACGCACGACGGCGGCACCCGCCGCAGGCTCCACCGTCACCGCTGGTGGCACCGCAGAAGGAGCCACCGACGTCGATCAGCTGAGGCTGCTGCACCGGCGGCGCACGTTCGGGGCCTGGTTCAAGGACAAGGGCTGGCGCCACCTTGTGGGAATCGCGGTCACCATCTTCGCGGTCTTCCCGCTGCTCTATGTCTTGTCCGCCGCGTTCAACTCCACCGGCACCCTCGTGGGCTCGAACGCGCTTTTCAGCAAACTCGACCTCGGCAACTTCACCGCTTTGTTCAACGACCCGTCCCGGCCCTTTGGCCGCTGGTTCGTGAACACCATGGTGGTGGGTGTGGTGACCTCGGCAGCGACGGTGTTCCTGGGGGCAATGGCCGCCTACGCCTTTTCCCGCATGCGGTTCAAGGGTCGCCGGATCGGACTGCTGAGCCTGCTCCTGCTCCAGATGTTCCCGCAACTGCTGGCCGTGGTGGCCATCTTCCTGCTGCTCAGCGGAATCTCCGAGGTCATTCCCGCCCTGGGCCTGGGCAGCCAGCTCGGCCTGATCATGGTGTACCTCGGCGGGGCACTCGGGGTGAACACCTACCTCATGTACGGCTTCTTCAACACCGTTCCGCAGTCCCTGGACGAGGCGGCGAAGATTGACGGCGCCAGTCACGTGCAGATCTTCTTCGGCATCATCCTGCGCCTGGTCACGCCGATCCTCGCAGTGGTGGGGCTGCTCGCCTTCATCGGCATCTCCAGCGAATTCGTGATCGCCAGCGTGGTGCTGACCGATCCGGACAGCCAGACGCTCGCGGTCGGACTCTACTCCTTCGTCGCCCAGCAGCGCTCTGAGAACTGGGGAGTCTTCGCCGCCGGTGCCGTGCTCGCCGCCGTCCCGGTGATGGCACTGTTCCTGTTCCTGCAGCGCTACATCGTCAGCGGCCTCACCCAGGGCTCGGTCAAAGGCTGAGCATGGCGTCATACCTCCAGCCCGGCCCGGCCGCGTCTGGGCCGGTCCAGCCCGGCCCGGCCGCGCACTGCCCCCTCCCGCACCACGACGGTTCGCCGCTGCATGCGCCCCGGCACACCGCATTGGGCGATACCGCCCGGCTCCGCATCAGGGTCCCCGCAGCGTGGGGGCATGCGGCCCGGGTCTGGGTGCGGTCGGTCCAGGACGGCGAGCCGCGGTACGACGCCGCCCGCAGCCTGGGGGAGTCGGACGGCTGGACCTGGTGGGAATCCGAAATGACAGTCACCAACCCGGTGGCGCGGTACCGGTTCCTGCTGGAAGTCGCGGCCGTCCAGTACGACGGGGGGACGCCCGGTAGCGGGACGCCCGGTGCCGGGCGTCCCGGAACGGGGACAGCGGCCGTCGGCCAGGGGTACTGGAGCCTCAACGCCCAGGGACTGTTCCGCCGCGACGTCTCCGACTATGCGGACTTCCGGCTGACAGCGTTTCCCGCTGCGCCCCAGTGGCTGCGCCGGGGAACGATGTACCAGGTGTTTCCGGACCGCTTTGCACGCTCCGCGGACGCCGGCTCGCACCCGGCGCCGGACTGGGCCATCCCGTCCGGCTGGGACCACACACCCGTGCTGGGAACCGGGCCGGCCACGCCGTTCCAGTTCTACGGCGGGGACCTCACCGGGGTGGCCGAAAAGCTGGACCATATCCAGGGACTCGGCGCCGACATCATCTACCTGACGCCGTTCTTCCCGGCACGTTCCAACCACCGCTACGACGCCTCCACCTTCAACGCAGTGGATCCCCTGCTTGGCGGGGACGTTGCCCTCGTGAAACTGGTGGAAGCGGCACACGGCCGCGGTATCAAAGTGATTGGCGACCTCACCGCCAACCACTCCGGCGATGCCCACGAGTGGTTCCGGCGGGCGCTCGCCGATCCGGCATGCCCTGAATCCGGCTACTACTATTTCACCGGATCCAAGGAAGAGGGCAGCGGGCAGCAGGGATCCAGGGAACAGGGTGCCCGGACCTACGAGGCCTGGTACGGCGTTGCGTCGCTGCCCAAGCTCAACTGGTCCTCCGACGAGCTAAAGCACAAGTTCGTCCTGGACGACGACTCCCCGGTGGCCCGCTGGCTCAGGCCCCCGTTCAACCTGGACGGCTGGCGGATCGACGTCGGCAACATGACCGGCAGGCTGGGCGCCACCGACCTCAACCGGGAGGTGGCCCGGCTGATCGCTGACCGGGTCCGGGACATTAACCCCGAAGCCGCCTTGCTGGCCGAAGCCACCAACGATGCCGCACCGGACTTCACCGGCGAACACTGGCACGGCGCCATGACCTACGCCAATTTCACCCGTCCGCTGTGGTCGTGGCTGGCCGGGGACGCCGCCCACATCAATTTCTTCGGCACCCCCCTTGCCGGCCCCAACCGGATGGGCGCCGAGGATTTCCTCGCCACCCACCTGGACCTGGCGGCAGCCTTCAGCTGGGACCTCCGGCTCCAGAACATGAACGCCCTGAACAGCCACGACACCGCACGTGCCGCCACAGTGATGATCGACGGCGGACAGCTGCTCGGGGCCGTCATGATGTTCACCCTTCCCGGTGTTCCAGTGGTCTTCGCAGGGGACGAGTTCGGACTCACGGGGCACAACGGCGAAGACGCCAGGACGCCGATGCCGTGGGATGACCCCCGCCGGGTCGAGGCGGACCTCCGCGCCAGCTATTCGTCCCTGGGATCCCTGCGCCGTGGTCATCCGGCGCTCACCGAGGGCGGCATCCGCTGGCTGTACGCCGACGGCGACGCACTCGCCTATGTACGGGAGACGGCGGAAAGCGCGGTCCTGGTGTTCGTGGCACGCGCAGCCGCCCGGGCGGACCTCGCCGCCGGCGCACTGTCTCCGGCCCAAGTCGCCGCCCTCGGTGCAGAGGCTGCCTTCAGCACAGGCGAGGTCAACACCGGGGCGGGGAACGCTGGCGTTAGCCTCAGCGCCGGCGACGCCGCGGCCGCGGTCTGGGTGCTTCCGGGGACGGCCGTGCCTGCCGTTTAGACTGGAGGCCGGATTCGACGGACCTGGAGGCCGCATGAGCAACATTGTTGACGAGCTCAAAACCATCCTGGAGCCAGGCAAGCTGGCCGTGGACGAAACGACCTTGGCCCGTTACGCCGTGGACCAGGCACCGGTTGTGGACTACCAGCTGCCGCTGGCCGTCGTCTGGGCCGAAACTGTCGAAGACGTCCAGGCTGTGGTCGGTGCGTGCGCCAAGCACGGTGCGCCCATAGTTGCCCGCGGGGCCGGCACCGGGGTTTCCGGCGGTGCACACGCCAGCCCGGGATGCATCGTGCTGAGCCTTGAACGCATGAACCGCGTCCTCGCCCTGAACCCGGACGACGAGACCGCCGTCGTCGAACCCGGCGTGATCAATGCCGACCTTAACGACGCAGCAGCGGTCCACGGGCTGATGTACGCCCCGGATCCCGCGAGCTTCCGCACATCAACCCTCGGCGGCAACGTTGCCACCAACGCGGGCGGCCTGCGCTGCGCCAAGTACGGCGTCACCCGCGATTCGGTGCTGGCCCTCGACGTGGTCCTGGCGGACGGCTCCCTCATTCACACCGGGCACCAGACATTCAAGGGCGTTGCCGGCTACGACCTGACCGGGCTGTTCGTTGGCTCGGAAGGAACACTCGGCATTGTGGTCGGGGCGACGCTCCGGCTGAAGTACCTGCCCCGCGAAGTGCACACCATCGCCGCGTTCTATCCTGACTTCCGCAGCGCCGCGGCCGGTGTCCTGGCCGTGGGCAAGGCGCGCGTGCAGCCGGCCATCATGGAGCTGCTCGACGGCGGTTCGCTGCATCAGCTCGATGAGATCCATGGCTCGGACCTGAGCTCCCGCGGCGCCTCGCTCCTGCTGATCCAGACGGACGGCTTCGGGGCTGCCGCGGAAGCCGATGTGGTCCGCGAGGTCCTTGCAGCCGGCGGAGCCACAGTGACCACCGAAGCCAGCGCGGAAGCCGAACAGCTGGTGGAACTGCGGCGAAACAGCCGCGGCGTTGAAGTGGACGACGAATACCGGGTGGGGGAGGACGTGGCCGTGCCGCGCTCGCGGCTTGTGGACTACATCGGCGAGCTTGAAGCGATGGCCGTGGCCCACGGCGTGCAGCTCAAAGTGGTGGCGCACGCCGGCGACGGCAACCTGCACCCTACCTTCTGGGTGGACCGCGTGGACCACCAAGTGGACGCCGACGCCATGCAGCGGCTGGGCGAATGCCTGGACAGATCAATCACGGTGGCCCTGGCGATGGGCGGAACCATCACCGGCGAGCACGGGATCGGACAGTACAAACTGCGGTGGCTCGGCCTGGAACAGCCCGAACCCGTCAGGGAACTGCAGCGCCGGATCAAACATCTCTTTGACCCGGCCGGCATCCTGAACCCCGGAAAAGCGATCTAGGGGCAGGCCAGCCTAGTCGTCTGAGTCGGGGTACTCGTCGATGTCCTCGTCGCCGTACCGGGACTGCTCGGTTTCCACTTCGAGGATCTTGAGCAGCTCGGTGTCCGGGTTGAGCATGATCGCTGCCTCGTCGCGGCGGTGCCGGAGGATGGAGTCGATGTAGGACTGCACGGCCTCCGCCAGCGGAATGTGCCGTTCCTGCTTCTCTGACATGTACCAGCGGTGTTCCAGCACTTCATGGACTGCTTCCGCCGGTTCCAGCTTGCCTGAGAGGTCGCGCGGAATTGAGCGCACAATGGGCTCGAAGATCTGGCTGACCCACAGGTGGGCGCTGTATTCCTCATCCATCTTCGGGTTGTTGTCCGCGCGGAAGGAGTCCATGTCGTTGAGCAGGCGGCGCGCCTGGTTCTCCTGGGCATCCAGTCCGGTCAGCCGCAGCAGCCGGCGCTGGTGGTGTCCGGCGTCCACCACCTTGGGCTGGAGCTGGATGGTGGTGCCGTTCTGGGTGGTCTTGATGGCGTATTCCTCAACATCGAATCCCAGCTCGTTGAGTTTCCGGATCCGGGCGGCCACACGCCAGCGTTCGCCGATCTCGAAGGATTCCTTCTCGGTAAGCTCGGTCCAGAGGCGCCGGTAGCTGTCCATGATGAGCTCGCTGGTGGCCACCGGGTCCACCTTTTCTTCGATCAGACCGCCGTCCAGCAGGTCCATCAGCTCACCGGCGATGTTGACCCTGGCAATCTCGAGATCGTACTCGCGCTGGCCGGTGGACAGGTCCGGGTACAGCTCGCCCGTCTCGGCGTCCACGAGGTAGGCGGCGAAGGCTCCGGCGTCGCGCCGGAAGAGGGTATTGGAGAGCGAGACGTCGCCCCAGTAGAAACCGATGAGGTGGAGGCGAACCATCAGCAGCGCCTGGGCGTCGATCAGCCGGGTGAGGGTGTCTTTGCGCAGCATCTGTGAGAACAGCGCCCGGTAGGGCATGGAGAACTTCAGGTGCCGCGTGACCAGCACCGGATTCAGGGGCCTGCCGTCCGGTGTGGTGCGGCCGGTGATAACAGCTACGGGCTCCACGCAGGGCACGTCCAGGCGCGCCAGCTTGCGGAGCATGTGGTACTCGTGGCGGGCCACATGTTCGGAGGTTTCCTTGATGGCGATCACCGAACCGCCCAGGTGGGCGAAGCGCACGATGTGCCGGGAGATGCCCCGGGGGAGCGCTGCGAGGTATTCCGCAGGCCAGTCCTCCAGCGCGATGTGCCAAGGCAGATCCAGGAGTTCGGGATCAGCAGCGGCCGCGGTGATGCTCAGGTTGCTTGAGACGTTGGAACTCTTGTCGTCGTTGGCGCTGGCCGCTTCAAACCGAGGTAGTTTGCCGATCTGGCCGTAGTCGGTGGGTTCGTCGTGCCATTGGGCGTTGCTTTCCTCGGTCATGTGCCAATTCTTCCGTACGTAGGGGCAGGCGGCCTAAACAAACGTCAGGAAACCGCGCTTAAATCACGACGGCGGCCCGTCCAGTGAGGAGGGGCCGCCGCCGTTCAGTGCAAAGGCTAGTCGCCGAGGCGCAGGCCGGTCTTGGTGTCGAACAGGTGCACGTGTCCGGACTGCGGGCGAACGTAGATGGACTCACCCTTCATCGGAGGACGGCGGCCGTCGACGCGTGCCACGATGTCGTGGCTCTTGCCGTCCAGCGTGGTGTGGCCGTAGACGTAGGCGTCGGCGCCGAGTTCTTCGACGACGTCGACCTCAACCTGGAGGCCTTCACCGGCGGCGACCTGCTCCAGGTCCTCCGGGCGTGAACCGAGGGTGACAGTGGCGCCGTGGGCCTCTTCGAGGATGTTGCGCGGTACCGGGTAGACAGTTCCGCCGAACTGGACGCCGCCGTCGACGACGGGGAGTTCCAGCAGGTTCATGGCAGGGGAGCCGATGAAGCCGGCGACGAAGACGTTCTTGGGCTTGTCGTAGAGGTTGCGCGGGGTGTCAACCTGCATCAGGAGGCCGTCCTTCAGCACAGCCACGCGGTCACCCATGGTCATGGCCTCGACCTGGTCGTGGGTCACGTAGACCGTGGTGACGCCCAGGCGGCGGGTCAGGGATGCGATCTGCGTACGGGTCTGGACGCGGAGCTTGGCGTCAAGGTTTGAGAGCGGCTCGTCCATGAGGAAGACCTGCGGGTTACGCACGATGGCGCGGCCCATGGCAACACGCTGGCGCTGACCGCCGGAGAGTGCCTTCGGCTTGCGGTCCAAGTACGGCTCGAGGTCAAGAAGCTTGGCTGCTTCGCGGACACGCTCGGCGCGCTCTTCCTTGCTGACGCCGGCGATCTTCAGCGCGAAGCCCATGTTGTCCGCAACGGTCATGTGCGGGTACAGGGCGTAGTTCTGGAAGACCATCGCGATGTCGCGGTCCTTCGGCGGAACATCGGTGACGTCGCGGTCTCCAATGAGGATGCGGCCTGCGTTGACGTCCTCAAGACCTGCGAGCATGCGCAGGGAGGTGGACTTGCCGCAGCCGGAGGGTCCAACGAGGACCAGGAATTCGCCATCGGCGATGTCGATGTTGAGCTTATCGACGGCGGGCTTATCGGTGCCCGGGTACAGACGTGTTGCGTTATCAAAAGTAACTGTAGCCACAGTTATCAATCCCTTCACCGGCAGGTACGTGCCGGACGATCCGTTGTGAATGGTTCATGTTTATTCAGTTGTCCACGGTCTTTCAGCCGTGTACTCCCCGGCCGAAGCCGAGGAGTATCGCGTGACGCCGCACGGTGTCTGTGCGCCACATCACAAACAGAGTATGTCAGATTTTATGCAAATGGGTGCAAATGTTACGGGCGTCACATGTGAGATTCGCGACCCCGCCCGTGCCGGGCGGTGGATTTACGACGGTGCTAAGCGGATTCCGCCAGCGCCAGGGTGCGTTCGCGGAGCAGTGTTTCCAGTAGTTCGGCGATGTGCACGGGCGCCTCGACGCGGAACTGCGCCTGGGTGAAATCGAGCCCCACCTTAACGCCCACGTCGCCCGGATACAGCCGCCCCAGGGCGTCTTCATCCGTGGTGTCGTCCCCCGCGAACACCACCGCTGTGGCGTCCGTCGCCTGGCGCAGGAAGGCCATTCCCTCACCCTTGGAAGCGTGCACGACGGACGTCTCCAGTACGCGGTTGCCGTTCTTCAGGTACACGTCCGGCCGGTCCTGCAGGGCAGCGCGGGCAGCGGCGACGGCGTCCTCGGCCACGTCGTCGGCGGCCAGGCGGGTGTGGAGCACCACGCCGGCCGGTTTGTCCTCCAGCAGGGTTCCCGGCGCCTGTTCCACGATCTCTTCCAGGATGTGGCGGACTTCTGCCAGCAGGGTCAGCTGGTCCGGGTCCAGGGTGAGCTCGGAAGAACCCGGCCCCAGCCAGGCCTCGGCACCGTGGCTGCCGATGAGGAGCGTCTCCGGCGGCGGCGAAGCGACCGACCGGAGGCTGGCGAGGGCACGGCCCGAGATGAGTGCCGTCGTCGTTCGCGGGAGGGCGGCCAGAGCGGCGAAAGCGGCCGCGGACCGGGGGAGGGGACGGGCGTCTGCCGCGTGGTCAACGAGCGGGGAGATTGTTCCGTCAAAATCCATGGCAACCAGGAGGTGCTCGGTGGCGGCCACTTTCTTGAGGGCCGCCAGGAGTTCCGGCGGAAGCGTGAGGGGCGTCTTGTCCGGGGCTGCCTCAGGTGTCATCACGGACCACTTTCTCTTTGAGCGCTGCAAGGAAATCGGCTGACCAGTGATCGACATCGTGGTCCAGGATCTGCTTGCGCATGGACCGCATCCGGCGGCCTGCCTCGGCCGGTTGCATGTTGACGGCCCGCATGATGGTGTCCTTGAGGCCGTCGATGTCGTGCGGGTTCATCAGCAAGGCCTGCTTGAGCTGGTCCGAGGCACCGGCGAATTCGCTGAGCACCAGGGCGCCGTCGTTGTTGGTGCGGGCGGTCACGTACTCCTTGGCGACCAGGTTCATGCCGTCACGCAGTGCCGTGACCAGCATGACGTCGGCCGCCAGGTACAGGGCCACCATCTCGTCGATGGGGTAGCTGTGGTGAAGGTAGCGGACCGCCGTGTTTTGCATGGTGTCGTAGGTGCCGTTGATGTGGCCCACGGTGCCCTCCACCTCCTCGCGCAGGAGCCGGTACTGCTCCACCCGCTCCCGGCTGGGGCTCGCCACCTGGATCAGGGCCGCGTCCTCCACCGTAACCTTGCCGTCGGCCAGCAGTTCCTCGTAGGCCTTGAGCCGGTGCCGGATGCCCTTGGTGTAGTCGAGGCGGTCGACTCCGAGGAGGATGGTCTTCGGATTGCCAAGGTCCCGGCGGATCTGGTGGGCGCGCTCGATGATCTCCGGCTGGCGGGCCAGTTCGCTGATCTGCTTGACGTCGATGGAGATGGGGAACGCCTGCGCCCGGGCAATGTGGGTTGTTGCGCCGTCCGGGCCCTTGACGTGCACCTGCTGCTGCTTGACGCTGGCGCCGAGGAAGCGGCGGGCTGAACGCATGAAGTTGCCGGCGTCGCTGGGGCGCTGGAAGCCCACCAGGTCGGCCCCGAGGAGGCCGTCAATAATGGCCTGGCGCCACGGGAGCTGGGCGAAGATTTCCGGCGGGGGGAAGGGGATGTGGTTGAAGAACCCGATCTTGAGGTCCGGGCGCGCTTCGCGGAGCATCTTGGGTACCAGCTGCAGCTGGTAGTCCTGCACCCAGACGGTGGCTCCCTGGTCGGCGTGCCGGACGACGGCGTCAGCAAACCGCCGGTTGACCTTCCGGTAGGAATCCCACCAGGTCCGGTGGAATTCCGGCGGCGCAATCACGTCGTGATACAGCGGCCAGAGCGTGGCGTTGGAAAAGCCCTCATAGAAGAGTTCGACGTCGTCCGTGCTCAGCTGGACCGGGACCAGGTCCATGCCTCCGTGGCTGAAGGGCTTGACGGTCTCGTCCGGGGCGCCGTGCCAGCCCACCCACGCGCCGTCGGTCTTGGTCATCATCGGAGCCAGGGCGGTCACCAGGCCGCCCGGCGACCGGCGCCAGCCGCCGTCGCAGCCCCTGTCCTCCGGGGCGCAGCGGTCAACCGGGAGCCGGTTGGACACGACCATGAAGTCATACAGCGCGGCAGCCTCGTGGCCATCGCCGTGCGCGGGTTTTCCTGCAGCTGTTGCTTCGGATTTGTCACGGTGCGTAGTGTGCATTGGTGCCCCTTGGGTTGCTAATGGCTCGAAGTCAACCCTAGTCGGCTGGAATCTTCCGTGCTATCCATCCGTTGGGCAGACGGACGGAAACTTGAAGGCGCAAGCTCTCAGGTTTCTCCCCTAAACTGACAAAGTTGCCACTGAGGTGGTCCGCACCTGGCCGATCGACCCGAGGAACTGATGAGCGCCGCAAACGAACCCCGCAAGTCCAAAGCAGAACGCACTGCCGAGGCCCGCGAGAAAGCCCGTGAAATCCGTGAGGCGCAGCTGCAAAAGGACAAGCGCAATAAGCTCCTCATCGGCTGGGGCATTGTGGTGGCTGTTGTGGCCATCCTCGCAATCGTTGCACTGGTAGTCAGTTCCAATATCAGGAACAACGCTCCCGTGGCAGACGAAGGCCCCACCCCCGCCAACGGCAACATCCACGGCGGCGTGACGCTGCTGGCAAACTCCGAGGTAGTGAAGTCCGATCCCGCCACGGTGAACGTTAAGGATGTCCCCAGCAAGCCGGAAACCCCGCCTGCAGAGGTCAAGGCACCTGGCGCTGAGGCGGAAGCCGGCAAGCCCGTGAAGGTGGTCGTTTATATCGACTTCATCTGCCCCGTCTGCAAGCGGTTTGAAACCACTTATAACGAACAGCTGACCAGCCTCCGCAACGAAGGCAAGATCTCGCTGGAGTACAGGCCGCTGGGCTTCCTGGACCTGCAGTCCACCACCAACTACTCCTCCCGCGCGGCCAACGCTGCGGCCTGCTTAGTCAACGATTCGCCCGAAAAGTACTCCGACTTCGTCAACGCACTCTTCGAGAAGCAGCCCGCAGAAGGCAGTGCCGGTCTTTCGGACGACGATCTGAAGAAGATGGCCACGGACGTGGGCGCCAAGAGCATCGACACCTGCGTGGAAGAGAAGAAGTACCGGCCCTACGTAAAGGTGGCCACGCAGGAAGCTGCTGCTATCGGTGTGACCGGCACTCCGACGGCCTTCGTGGACGGCAAGCAGTGGGGCAAGGGCGACTCCGCCAATACCGACCTGATCCCGTTCATCCAGGCCGCAATGGACGCCAAGGGCTAACGACCACCCTCGCGCATCAGGCCAGTGGCCCGGTACCGGAACCATCCGGCACCGGGCCGCTGCCGTTTTTACCAGCGGGGCGTCCTTGGGCTAACCTTATCTAGCACTGCACCCAGTGCCTCCGTTGCGCCTGATCCGTCAGGCAGAAACAGGCACGCCTCCTTAGCTCAGTTGGCCAGAGCACCGCTCTTGTAAAGCGGGGGTCGTCGGTTCGAATCCGACAGGGGGCTCCACGAAGGTCCTGATCTGAGGGTTGTCACCCCAGCTCAGGGCCTTTTGCGGTTTAAATGCACGGGTGGCTTTAGGGGGCCGGGTGCCGCTGTTGCCACTGCCAGGCTCCGGGCCGTTCGGCCCTTGGCTGATCCGTTCACACCGCGGAACCTTGGCGTATGAGCCAAGAGAAAAACGGGATCCGGCTAGTCCAGCGCCCCGAGCAACCCACCGCCGTCGTCCGCGAAAAAGTGCCCATGAACGCTCTGCCGGAATTCTTCGGCCGTGCTTATGGCGCCGTTATGGCCGCAGTGCAGAACCAGGCCGTGCAGATTGCTGGGCCGCCTTTTGGCCGGTACCTGAGCATGCCCACAGACACGGTCGATGTCGAGGCAGGATTTCCGGTGGCGGCGCCCTTCACCGGGTCAGGAGAAGTTGCGGCCGGAACACTGCCGGAGTGCCAGGCTTTCGAAGCCACCCACACGGGCCCGTACGACACGTTGAATGCCACGTATGACGCCATCCAGGAGCGGATGAAGGAAGAGGGGTTCAGCCCGGCCGGCTCAATGTGGGAATACTACTTGAGCGACCCCGCCACGGAGCCCGACCCGGCCACCTGGAAAACCCTGGTTGTGTGGCCTGTGGCCTAGGGTCCGTCCCTGGCGGTCTGTGTACGCCGCCTAGTCCTCGGCGTCGATCTTCTCGAGCAGGTCCTTCGCGGCCTTGGCGATGTCATGGTGGTTGTGTTGCGCAGCCCGGCTTTCCAGGGAAATGACCGCGCAGCGGTGGATCTTCTTGAAATCCCCGAAAGGAAAGCTCACGCTGCCTTTGGTTCCCTCCGACTCATCAGGGTCCAGGCCCAGGTGCCACGTGGCGAAATCCGAAAAGCCGTGCTTGTCGATAAAGGCATTTTCCTGGTCCGCCGACGGCGCGTGCTCGCTCCAGTCGTCGCGGGTGTCGCGGACAACCTTCCCGTCCCTCACCAGGCTGCGGGCGTGTTCCAGGGCCTTCTTGTTCAATTTCGTGGCCATGACATTCCTCCGGAGGTCTCGGATTTGTTGTGCATCAAGGTTAGGACCATGGTTCACGGACCGCCATGGCACTCCCGTCCCGAAATGTAACTCCGTGGAGACTGCGGCGAAACGTGCCCACAACATGGGGCGCCTACTTTTGGGGCTATGACACCACGCCTGTTCACCAGAATCGCTTCATGGTTCGAAGCCCGGACCTTGCCTGCAACTGCCTCACCGTCGGGCGACGGCGCCTGGGAACAGGGCAACGCCGCGATCGCCGATGTTACCAGGTGGGGCTGGCTGCCGGCACTCAGCGGGGTGTCCATTGCGGCCGATCACGCGGCGGCCGCACACCGGGAGAAGGCTGCCGCGGCAAGCAAGGGATAGCCGCCGGCCTGCCTGTCCGGGGGCCTCGGGCCGGCCGGTGACGGACGATTTGTCGGGTTGAACACACTTTTCTTCCACAACCGGCATAATGTCCTAAACTGCTTCACTGAGGTGCCTGAAATGGCGCTGCGCAGCAACGAAAGTGAACCACGCCATGGCTACCGATTACGACGCCCCACGCAAGACAGAAGAAGAGTCTCCCGCTGAATCACTGGAGGCCCTTCAGGCGTCCCGCGGCGGCGGAGCCCAGACCGCCGTCATCGACCTTGATGAGAACGATACGGCTGAGGGAATTGACCTTCCCGGGGCGGATCTTTCCGGCGAAGAACTCACGGTCACCGTTGTCCCCGAGCAGTCCGACGAATTCACCTGCTCCTCGTGCTTCCTGGTCCGTCACCGGTCCCAGGTTGCCCGCGAAAAGAACGGCATGAAGTACTGCCGCGACTGCGAAGGCTAGGTGTACTCCAGCAAGCGTCCCAAATTTCAGATGCACGGCATCGAGAGGCGCCGGCGAGCCGCAAGGCCCGCCGGCGCCTCGTCGTTATCCGGCATTACGGAAGCGGGTCCAATGACCTTTCGGACAGCCCCTTAATGCCGCTAAATGCGCCGCTGAATAACCGTCCCGTAACCTGCGCCGCCGCAATTTAACAGTTGGGCGCCGAAGGGATTTCGGCCCTCGTTTTAGCCTGTCACGGCTCCTACGCTTGAGTTATCTCAACACTTCCGAGGGTGGCTGAAATGAAGAAATTCCAAGTATGGCTGGCGGCAATCCTGATGGCTGCCGGACTCGGCCTGGTGGCTCCGGCACCTGCATCCGCGTCCTACTGCGGCCTGGTGTGGGGGTCGTTGGCGAAATCCGAAGCCCCCATGGGAACCGGAAAGGTCACCAAGGTGCGGACCGGGCAGCACTACTGCTTCGACCGCCTGGTGGTTGACCTCAACGGTCCGGTGAAGGGCTACACCGTGCGGTACGTCCCCACTGTGGTACAGGACGGTTCGGGGTTGCCGGTTCCCCTGCGGGGGCGGGCATTCCTCCAGATCACCGTCAATTCAGCCGCTTATGACGACGGCGGCAACTCCACGTACAACCCGGCCGACCGGAAAGAACTGACCAACGTTGGCGGCTACCAGACCTTCCGCCAAGTGGCTTGGGCCGGAAGCTTCGAGGGCTACTCGAGCATGGGGCTGGGTGTCCGCGGACGGCTCCCGTTCAGGGTATTCACCCTCGACGGACCCGGAGCAGGGTCCCGGTTCGTGGTTGACATTGCCCACTATTGGTGACCTGCACCAGCCAGACGTGCGGCAGGCCCCGCTCCGGATCTTCCGGGCGGGGCCTGCAGCCGTGTGGGTCCTCCAACGTGATGGTCCCTGCGTTACTCCGGGACCACCAGGGCCGGGGTGTCCTTGCGGATGGTTTCGCCGCGGAAGAACCCGGGACGCAGCCTGGCCATGATGAGCATGAACACGGCGCCCAGGGCAAGGATTCCCACCCCGAGGACGAAGACCAGCCCCACACCGAAGATCTCTGATCCGCTGCCGAACTCCGGTGCCCAGCTGTCGGCGGCCGTCTGCAGGAACACCACCAGCAGTCCCAGTCCGCCCAGCAGCGGGCAAAGCAGGCGCAGGACGAAGTTGCGGACGCTGCTGAAGACGCTGTTGCGGAAATACCAGGCGCACGCGAACGCCGTCAGCCCGTAGTAGAAGCAGATCATCAGCCCCAGGGCCAGGATGGTGTCGTTCAGGACGTTTTCGCTGACCACGTGCATCACCGCATAAAACCCCGCGGAGAGGACGCCTGCGGCAACCGTGGCGAAGCCCGGGGTCGCAAACTTCTTGCTCATGTGGCTGAACGGTTTCGGCAGCGCGCCGTAGTGTGCCATGGCCAGCAGGCTGCGGGACGGCGAGGTGAAGGTGGACTGCAGCGACGCCGCCGAGCTGGACAGGACCGCCAGAGACATGAGGATGGCGAACGGGCCCATGATGGGGGAGGCCAGCGCGGTGAAAATGTTCGCGTGGTTCTCTTCATTGTTCAGTCCGACGCCTTCGGTGCCCACGCCTGCGAACATCATGGTGGCGATGGTGACCAGCAGGTAGATGCCCAGGACCACCACCGCGGTGAGGGTGCCGGCGATGCCCGCGGTTTTCTTGCCGTTGGCCGTTTCCTCGTTCACGGTGAGGCAGACATCCCAGCCCCAATAGACAAAGATGGACAGCGAAATTCCGGCGGCAATCTGCCCGAACGTCTCGATCTTCGTGACGTCAAACCATTCCCAGCTGAACGGAATAGCGGTTTCCGAGGACGACCAGTTGGCGAAGGCCATGGCCACGAACAGCCCCAGCACCAGCAGCTGGAACCCCACCAGGCCGTACTGCACGATCTTGGTGGTGTGCAGGCCGCGGTAGCTCACCCAGACGGCCAGGGCCACGAAAACGAAGCATGTAGCGACGTTCAAGGGTTTGTTGGCGGCGAGGTCCGCAAGCTCCGGTGCGCCCGTGAGCTGGGCGAGGAAGAGGTAGAAGAAGTCCACCGCCACAGCTGCCAGGTTGGACAGCACGATGATGTTCGCGGCGAGGAGTCCCCACCCGCCCATCCAGCCCACCCACGGGCCGAAGGCCTTGGTGACCCAGGTGAAGGTGGTGCCGCTGTCCGGCGAGTCGGCGTTGAGCTCCCGGTAGGCCAGGGACACCAGGATCATGGGGATGAAACCAATGAGGAAAATGACCGGCAGCTGCAGCCCGGCCTCGTTAACGGTGGGACCGAGGGCACTGGTGAGCGTATAGGCCGGTGCGATGGTGGAAATGCCAAGAACGACGACGGCGAGGAGGCCCAGCTGCCCGCCCTTCAGTCCCTTTCCGGTGATGCCGTGCGGGGTCCCGGGCGCGTCGGTGACAGATGCCGCTGTGCCGGCTGCTTGCGCGCCGGCCTGTGAGCCCTGGCGGATGGTTTGGGTCATGTCCGGACCTTTCAGGAAGTCAAAACTCTAGGGGACGCAGCGGGCTGCTGCTGGGTGATGCAGTGGATGCCTCCGCCCCTGGCGAACAGCTCGCGGGCGTCAATGCCCACGATCCGGCGGCCGGGGTAGGCATCGGCGAGGATCCGCAGCGCCTTTTCGTCGTTGGGGTCGGCGAACGTGCAGGCAATCACGCCGCCATTAACCACGAGGTGGTTGATGTAGCTGTAGTCCACGAAACCCTCGTGGTCCCTGAGGGTGACGGGAGCGGGGACCTCGATGATGTTCCACTCGCGGCCGGCGGCGTCCCGGGTGGCGGACAGGAAACTGATGATTTCGCGGCTAACTTCGAAATCCGGATGCTCCGGGTCCTGCTGGGAATGGACCAGCAGCGTGCCGGGCGAGGGGATGGCGGCCACGATGTCCACGTGGCCCCGGGTACCGAACCGCTCCGAGTCCCTGGTCAGGCCGCGCGGCAGCCAGACAGCGTGGGTGGCCCCGATGGTCCGGGCGAGTTCTGCTTCCACCTCGGCCTTGGTGAAGCCCGGGTTGCGGCCCGGATCCAGCTGCACGGTTTCGGTGAGCAGCACTGTCCCCTGGCCGTCCACCTGAATTCCGCCGCCTTCATTGACGAGCCCGGAGGTGACGTGGCGGGCTCCCGAGCGGCCGGCCACCTCCGCGCCGATCAGCGAGTCCTTGTCCCAGCGGGCCCAGTCCTGTCCGCCCCAGCCGTTGAACACCCAGTCGACGGCACCGAGGCGTCCGTCGTCATCGAGGACGAAGGTGGGGCCGATGTCCCGCATCCACGCATCGTTGAGGTCTGCCGTGAGCACCTCGACGGCGGGATCCAGGTAGCGCGCGGCGATCCCGACGTCGTCGGGCGTTACCACCACGGTGACCGGTTCGAATTCGACGGCGGCATTGGCGACCGCCGCCCAGGTGGTCCGCGCGGCGTGCGCCTCCTCCGCCGTGTCGCCGAGAGTGTAGCCGCCCATGGGGAAGGCCATCCAGACCCGCTCCTGCGGGGCCGTCTCGGCGGGCATGCGCCAGCTGCTCACGCGGTCACCTCCATGTACACGGGGGCGGGACCGCCGAGCGGCTGGTCACGCCGCACCGGTTCGGTGAGCCGTGCATAGGTGTCCGGACGGCGGGTGGCCAGGAACGGGAACAGCGTCAGCCAGTCCCTGCGCTGGTCCAGGTCAAGGTCGGCGACGAGGACGGCGGATTCGTCGCGGGGCGCCTGGGCCAGGATCCGGCCGTAGGGGTCCGAGATGAACGAGGAACCGTAAAAGTTCAACGTTCCTTCGTTTCCCCAGCGGTTCGGGGCCACCATGAACAGTCCGTTGGCGATGCCGTTGCCTACGATCACCTGCTGCCAGAGTGGCTGGGTGTCGAAGTCCGGGTGATCAGGCTCGGAACCGATCGCCGTGGGGTAGACCAGGAGTTCCGCTCCGCCCAGGGAGTACAGCCGGGCGAGTTCCGGGAACCATTCGTCCCAGCAGGTGGGCATCCCCAGCCTGGCACCGCCGAGTTCGGCGGGGGAGTGGACCTCGTAGGCTTCCGCGGACGCCGGGCCCTGGCGGAAGAACTTGTCCTCGTAGTAGCCGGCGGTCACGGGGATGTGCAGTTTGTGCGTGCGGGCCAGCAGTTCGCCGTCGGGAGACACCAAAATCGCAGTGTTCAATCCGAGGCCGTCGTCGGTGCCCTCGGGATTGTCCGCGCGCTGGTACAGGGACGCGTGGACGGAGATGCCGTGGCGGCGGGCGGCGTCGGCGGCGAAGCGGAACGTGGGCCCCGTCAGCAGGTCCTCAGCGAGGTCCGACGGGCGGGGACGGGCTGCCCAGGAGCGGGCGGTGTCATTTTCCGGGAGGGTGTCCGCCGGGTAGCGGGAGAGCGTCAGTTCCGGCAGGAAGACGACGGTGGCCCCCAGCCGGGCTGCGCGTCCGATGCCCTCGTCCAGTTCTGCACGAAGCCGGGCAGGGTCGGCGTGCCAGCGGTGCTGGACCACGCCGACCCGCAGCGCGGGACGGGCTGAAGGCTGCGTCCGGGCCAGGGATGCGGGTGGTTCGAGGCAGGTAATTTCAATCATGGCGAATACTCCAGTGAGACGGCGGTCACTAAATGAATGACGTTCATTTAGTATCCACGTCACGCCGCCGCATGGCAAGGAAAAAATGAACAAACATCATTTTGTTAAGCCCCGCGCGAGAATCGGTGGCGCCGCTGTGGCGGCTGGGATAGTTTCGAATTACCCGAGAAACCGCTGACACCAGGAGGATCAATGAAGGCATCACCGACGCTGACCAACAATCTGCAGGCTGTGCTCGCGGACCTGATTGAGCTGCACATCCAAGGCAAGCAGGCCCACTGGAACATCGTGGGAACCAACTTCCGCGACCTCCACCTGCAGTTGGACGAAATTATCGATGCCGCCCGGAACTACGCCGACGACATGGCGGAGCGCATGCGGGCACTCCACGCCCTGCCGGACGGCCGCAGCACCACTGTTGCGGAAACCACCAGCCTGGCGCAGTTCCCCCAGGGGCTCATCAACACCAAGGATGCCGTGGACCGCATCGTCGCGGCGCTCGAAGCGGCCGTGGGCACCATGCGCAAAGTCCACGATGAAGTTGACGAGGAAGACCCCACCACGGCTGACCTGCTTCATGAGTTCATTTCGAAGCTCGAGCAGTACGCCTGGATGGTGGGCGCGGAGAACATGAAGGCGTCGGCCAGCGTGACCACGCCCGACAGTAAATAGGCACAGCAAGTAGGCTCGGCGGCCAAGAGCGCCGCCGCAGCCAGGCGGACCGCGGGGACTCCGGCCGCCCGCCATCGCCAGGGAAGCCCGGCGCCGGACATTGTTTCCGGCGCCGGGCTTCCTGCTGCCGCGGGGGCTTCCTTTGGCTGCCCTTCGATCAAGCGCATAACCCTTGACTTCCGGACACTTCGGAGAATACTTAAGTATGTGCTTAACAATCGTGAGGCGGGCGGCGCGGAACTCGACGCTATTTTCCAGGCGCTCGCCGACCCCACCCGCAGGGCCATCCTCATCCGGCTCTGCGAGGGACCGGCGTCCGTCTCGGAGCTCGCCAAGCCTTTCGCCATGAGCCTGCCCGCAATCGTTCAGCACCTGCAGGTACTCGAGCACAGCGGCATGGTCCGGACCGAAAAGATCGGCAGGGTCCGCAGCTGCAGCATCGAACCGGCGGCGGTCCGGCTGGCGGAAGACTGGCTGGGCAGGCGCAGGACGGGCCTGGAACGCCGCCTCGACCGGCTGGAAGCCTTCCTCAAGAAGCCCTAGCAACAAGAAACGAAGGAGTACGCCATGGCAACCCCCATCACGCACGCAAGCTTCAGCCTCGAACGCAGGCTGAACGCCCCGCCGTCGCGCGTTTTCCACGCCTTTTCCGATTTTGCGAGCAAGAAGAAGTGGTTCGGCGGCCCGCCTGAATGGACCCAGGGCGAGTCCAGCCTCGATTTCCGCGAGGGCGGCAGGGAAACCGATGTCGGAGGTCCGCCCGGCGGTTTCGTGTCCACCATGAACGCGGTGTACCAGGACATCGTGGAGAACGAACGGATCGTCTTCACCTACGAAATGCTGCTCGACGGACGCCGCATGTCCGTTTCGCTCAGCACGGTGGAACTGGCGCCCGACGGCGACGGCACCCTGCTCACCTTGACGGAGCAGGGTGCCTACTTCACCGAAGAGGACCAGGCGGCGGGCCGGGAGGAAGGGTTCAGCGGCCTGCTGGACGCCCTCCAGGCCTTCGTCGAAGGCTGAAGCGGGCGGTGCTACGCCGCCTTCGGCACTCCGCGGAGTACGACGGCGACAAGGACTGCCGCCCCCGCCATCAGCACCAGCCCGATGGACGCCGTCACGTGGACGCCCGACTCAAAGGCAACCCGGGCGGCGGACGTCAGGGCGTCCGCCAGCGGCTCGGGGAGCGAATGCGCGAGCTCCATGGACCCGGCGAGGGTCTCCCGGGCGTGGGCAATCCCCTCGGCCGCACCTCCGGGGCTGGAGGCAGCGAGTCCCTCCGGCAGGACCAGGTTCCGCTGGTACGACGCGGTCAGGATCGAGCCGAGCACGGCCGTGCCCAGCAGCGAGCCAATCTCGTAGCCGGTCTCAGAGATAGCGGCAGCCGCTCCTGACTTCTCCGGTGGCACGGACCCCAGGATCATGTCGTTGGAGATCGTCTCGGCTGCCCCCACGCCCAGGGCCAGGACCAGGAGCGCACCCAGCAAGAGGGCCGGCCCGCCCGAATGGTCCCCGAACGCCACCATGAAATAGCCGGTGGCGCTCAGGGAAAGGCCGCCGGCCACCACAAAGCCGGGCCGGACTTTCCGCACCAGCGGCACCACCAGCAGGCCGGCAACCACCGTGGCAACCAGTGCGGGGATCATGGCGATCCCGGCCTCCGTGGGCCGCTGGCCCTCCAGCAGCTGGAGGTGCTGGGCCAGGAACAGGATGAAGCCGTTGAACGAAAACAGGGCCAGCACGTTGGCGGTGATGGCCGTGCTGAAAATCCTGTTTCCGAAGAGGCTCATGTCCAGCAGCGGGCTGGTCAGCCTCTTCTGGCGCCGGACAAAGGCATATCCGATCACCAGTCCACCGCCGATGGCCGCGGCCGACGCGGCGCCGAAACCTTCCGTAGCCAATGACTTGATGCCGTAGACCAGCGGAACCATGGTCAGCAGCGAGAGGACGATGCTGGCACCATCCACCGATCCGGGCCGGGGATCCCTGGACTCGGGAATGAGGACGGGGCCGAGGATCAGGATGGGAAGCATGATGGGCACTGCCACCAACAGGATCGCTCCCCACCAGTACTGCTCCACGAGCCAGCCGCCGAAGATCGGCCCCAGTGCGGCGCCGCCGGAGAACCCTGCCGCCCAGATGGCGATCGCCAGCCGGCGCCGGTTGGCGTCCGGGAAGATGTTGCGGATCAGGGACAGGGTGGAAGGCATGAGCATCGCCCCGAAGAAGCCCAGTGCCGCGCGGCCGGCGATCAACCATTCCGCGCTCGGGGCGAATGCAGTGGCAGCGGACACCGCGGCAAAGCCGGTGCTGCCGATCAGCAGGAGCCGGCGGCGGCCGATCCTGTCACCGAAACTCCCCATGGCAACCAGCAGGCCAGCCAGGACCAGCGGGTAGGCATCAACAATCCACAGCAGTTGAACGCCGGTGGGTTCCAGGCCGCGGGCGATGGCGGGCAACGCAAATGTCAGCGCGGTGTTGTCCACGGCAACCAGCAGCACCGGGAACATCAGTAGCGCCAGGGCCAGCCAGTCGCGGCCCCGGTTCGTAGCGGCCGGCCGGCCGCCGGTAGCGGCAGGAGCGGCGGCAGGGTGCCGGGCCGGGCCGGCTGTGAGGTGACGGGTTGCCGGCGTCGAGGTTGAGGATGAGTTTCCCATGCCAATAACTGTACCGTCTGGACGGTATAGTTAAGAAATGAGCCCGGACCACCGGGCATGATAGGAACCATGGCCAGAAAACCCGTCGCACGCGAAGCCGTGCTCGACGCCTTTGAATCCCTTCTGATCGAAGTGGGCGAGCGCGCCGCCACGCTGGATGCCGTCGCCAGGCGCGCCGGCGTGTCCAAGGGGGGACTGCTGTACCACTTCCCGAACAAGGAAGCCATGATTTCGGCCCTGCTCGAGCGCATGGACGTGCTGGTCGCGCGGGATCTGGACACCATGGCGAAGGCTCCGGAAGGAGCGGCGGCCTACTTCATCAGGTCCTCGCTCTGGGCGGACACTCCGTTGGACCGGGTCTTTGTGGCTGCCACGCGGCTCGCCGAAGTGGCGCACGAGGAGACGCTGCACCGTTTCGCGGCTGTCCAGGGGAGCTGGCTGGAGCTGCTGGCCGGTGACGTCGGCCCGGCCATGGCAAAGGCCGTGCTGTACATGGGTGACGGACTCTATTTCAATGCCATGCTGGCCAGCGGTCCCGGTGCCGCCCCGCCGGAAATGAGCGGCGACGTCGACAGCCTGCTGGCCGCCGTCGAGCGGCTCCGCGGCTGACCGCCGTGCCTGCCGAGGCCGCTGGCGGCCCCCTTCGCAACTCAGGCCGTAACGCGGCGGCGGGCACGATGCGGAGTTTGCAGACTGGACTCCTACGTAGGACAATTGCAGCTGTGACTGTTGTCACCGCTAACTAAATATGCCTTTGATCTGCGGCGGGAGAGTTCTGCAAGTAGGTACAAGCAGGCGCCGTAGGAGCAAATCCTCCCCAGGAATCTCTCAGGCCCACGTACCGCCGCGGCGAGGCAACTCTGGAAAGCAGCAGGCTGTCCGTTGTGCCCCAACATTTGTTGGAGGCAACAACGCCGGACACGCCCTGCTCACCGACGGTGCAAGCTGAGCCATGCGAAAGCACGGCAATGCGGAAACTCTCAGGTCCAATACAGAGCGGGGAGGAACCCGGACCACTGCGGCGTACCCTGCGCCGCCATTAGTAATGGAGTTCCTTCGTGACGGTTAGTTCAGCCTCCACCACCTTCGTCGATCGGCACATTGGCGCCCGCCGCCAAGCCGACATCGACACCATGCTCAAGTCTGTCGGCTACGACACCGTTGACTCACTGGTAGACACCGCGGTTCCCAACGACATCCGCCAGGATGTTGCCCTCCGCCTGCAGGACGCCCTCAGCGAGGTTGAAGTCCTCGGCGAGCTGCGCAAGCTGGCTGCCAAGAACAAGACGGCCGTGCAGATGATCGGCCAGGGCTACTACGACACCGTGACCCCGCCGGTGATCCGCCGCAACGTCCTGGAATCCCCGGCCTGGTACACCGCCTACACCCCGTACCAGCCGGAAATCTCCCAGGGCCGCCTCGAGGCGCTCCTGAACTTCCAGACCATGGTTCAGGACCTCGTGGGGCTGCCCATCGCCAACGCCTCCCTGCTGGACGAAGCCACCGCTGTGGCCGAAGCCGTGCTGATGATGCGCCGCGCCAACAAGAACAAGACTGCCCACGACGGCAAGACCGTCCTTGACGCCGATGTGCTGCCCCAGACCATCGCCATCGTCAAGGGCCGCGCCGAGGCACTCGGCTTCGAGGTTGAGGTTGCGGACCTGTCCCAGGGCCTTCCCGACGGCGTCATCAACGGCATCGTGCTGCAGCAGCCGGGCGTTTCCGGCCGTGTGTTCGACCACTCCGCCGTCATCGCCGCCGCCAAGGAGCGCGGCGCCCTGGTCACCGTTGCGGCCGACCTGCTCTCCCTGACCCTGATCACGCCTCCCGGCGAGCAGGGTGCGGACATCGCAGTCGGCTCCACGCAGCGCCTGGGTGTGCCGCTGTTCTTCGGCGGCCCGCACGCTGCCTACATGGCTGTGCAGAAGGGCCTCGAACGCTCCATGCCCGGCCGCCTGGTGGGTGTGTCCAAGGACAACGCCGGCACCCCGGCCTACCGCCTGGCACTGCAGACCCGCGAGCAGCACATCCGCCGCGAAAAGGCGACGTCCAACATCTGCACCGCGCAGGCACTGCTGGCCATCGTCTCCTCGATGTACGCCGTCTACCACGGCCCCGACGGACTGAAGGCCATCGCCGAGACCGTCCACAACAGCGCCCGCACCCTGGCAGCATCCCTGAAGGCCGCCGGCCTTGAGGTCCTGCACGGCAGCTTCTTTGACACCATCACCGTCCGTGTTCCGGGCAAGGCCGTTGAAATCGTTGCCGCGGCGGAGGCCAAGGGCATCAACCTGCGCGGCATCGACGCCGACACCGTGGGCATCTCCACTGACGAAACCACGACGCCGGAAATTGTCGCCGCTGTGGCTGCCGTCTTCGGTGCCGAGGTTGCCGGCGATGCGGCAGGATTTGCCCTCGAGGCCGCCGTCGAGCGCACCTCGGACTACCTGCAGCACCCGGTGTTCAACACCCACCGCTCCGAAACCCAGCTGCTGCGCTACATCCGCAAGCTCTCGGACCGCGACCTCGCCCTGGACCGCACCATGATCCCGCTCGGTTCCTGCACCATGAAGCTGAACGCCACCGCCGAGATGGAAGCCATCTCCTGGCCGGAGTTCGCCTCCATCCACCCCTTCGCCCCGGATTCCCAGACCGAGGGCTGGCGTGAACTGATCGATGGCCTGGAAGCGGACCTCGCCGAGATCACCGGCTACGACCAGGTCTCCATCCAGCCGAACGCCGGCTCGCAGGGCGAACTCGCGGGCCTGCTTGCGATCCGCGGCTACCACCTGTCCCGCGGTGATGACCAGCGCAACGTCTGCCTGATCCCGGCCTCGGCTCACGGCACGAACGCCGCGTCGGCCGTCCTGGCCGGCATGAAGGTTGTTGTCGTGGCCACCGCTGCCGACGGCACGATCGATCACGCCGACTTCCAGGCGAAGATTGAAACCCACAAGGACGTCCTGTCCGCGATCATGATCACCTACCCGTCCACCCACGGCGTATACGACGCCGACGTGCGCGAGATCTGCGACTCGGTGCACGCCGCCGGCGGCCAGGTCTACGTTGACGGCGCCAACCTGAACGCGCTCGTGGGTCTGGCCCAGCCCGGCAAGTTCGGCGGAGACGTGTCCCACCTGAACCTGCACAAGACCTTCTGCATCCCGCACGGCGGCGGCGGCCCGGGCGTCGGCCCGGTTGCAGCGAAGGCACACCTGGCGCCGTTCATGCCGGGCGACGCCAACAAGGCAGCGCACGAAGACGGGCACGGCGTTGCGATCTCCGCTTCGCGCTTCGGCTCCGCCGGTGTGCTGCCGATCTCCTGGGCCTACGTGAAGCTGATGGGCGGCGCAGGCCTGACCGAAGCCACCAAGTCGGCCCTGCTGGCGGCAAACTACATCGCCTCCCGCCTGAACGAGTTCTTCCCGGTGCTGTACACCGGCGAAGGCGGACTCGTGGCGCACGAGTGCATCCTGGACCTGCGTGAACTGACGGCACGGACCGGCGTCACCGCTGAAGACGTGGCCAAGCGCCTCATCGACTTCGGCTTCCACGCCCCCACCCTGGCGTTCCCGGTGGCCGGCACGCTCATGGTGGAGCCCACCGAGTCCGAGGACCTCGTGGAGATCGACCGCTTCATCGACGCAATGATCACCATCCGCCAGGAAATCGACCAGGTGGCCAACGGCGACTTCACCGTGGAGAACTCCCCGCTGCGCAACGCACCGCACACCGCGGCCGCCGTCGTTTCTTCCGACTGGAACCGCGAGTACCCGCGCGAGCAGGCTGCCTTCCCGGTCCACCACCTCAAGCAGGACAAGTACTTCCCGCCCGTGGGCCGCATCGACGGCGCAGCAGGGGACCGCAACCTGATCTGCTCCTGCCCGCCCATCGAAGACTTCGAAAACTAAGGATTCCCCAGATGACTGAGAACTACACCGCGCTCTACGAAGAGCACAAGAAACTGGGCGCATCCTTCACCGACTTCGGTGGCTGGCAGATGCCCCTGAAGTACTCCTCCGAGCTGGCCGAACACCACGCCGTCCGCAACGCCGCCGGTCTGTTCGACCTCTCCCACATGGGCGAAGTCTGGGTCACCGGCCCGGACGCCGCAGCGTTCCTGGACTACGCCCTGGTCGGAAAGATCTCCGCCATGTCCGTGGGCAAGGCCAAGTACTCGCTGATCTGCCAGGAAGACGGCGGCATCATCGACGACCTGATCACGTACCGTCGCCCCGCGGCTGAAGATGGCACCGACAAGTTCCTGGTAGTGCCCAACGCCGGCAACGCCGTGGTGGTTGCCGCAGCTCTGGCGGAACGGGCAGCGAACTTCGACGTCGTCGTTCAGGACGCGTCCTCGGCGACCTCGCTGGTCGCCGTCCAGGGTCCCAAGGCCGAAGCCATCCTGCTTCGCCTGGTCCCCGCGGCCCAGCACGAGCTGGTCACCGGCCTCAAGTACTACGCGGCCGTGGAAGTTCCGTTCATGGTGGCAGGCAGCAGCAAGGACCTCCTGCTGGCCCGCACCGGGTACACCGGTGAAGACGGCTTCGAAATCTTCGTGGACAACGATGACGCCGCCGCCCTGTGGCAGGCCATCGAAGCCGTCGCCGAGGAAGGCGAACTGGTTCCCGCCGGACTGGCGTGCCGCGACTCGCTGCGCCTCGAAGCCGGCATGCCGCTCTACGGCAACGAGCTCTCCCGCGAAGGCAACCCCTACGCAGCAGGCCTCGGCCCGGTTGTCTCGCTCGCCAAGGAAAGCGACTTCGTGGGCCGTGCCGCACTGGAAGCACTCAAGGCCGGCGGTGCCGGCTCCACGAGCGGGCGCAGGCTCGTGGGCCTCAAGGGCCTTGGCCGGCGTGCCGGCCGCGGCCACTACCCGGTCCTCAAGGACGGCAACGTGGTTGGCGAAGTGACCTCCGGCCAGCCGAGCCCCACCCTTGGTTACCCTGTGGCGCTTGCCTATGTCGACGTCGAGCACTCCGAGGTGGGCACCGCCCTGGACATCGACCTGCGTGGCAAGGCAGAGCCGTTCGAAGTTGTCGCACTGCCTTTCTACAAGCGCCAAAAGTAACCCGAGGCTGGCTCCCTCGGGGCCGACATCCTCTGCGTGCTCGCTCGTTCCTCGCTTAGACGCACTCTGCCGGATGCCTGCCCCGAGGGACCCTCCATGGCTTGAGCGCCTTCGCAAGCCAAAGGTGCTGGGGGATGTGCCGCCTGGCAAGCTCGATCATTGGGGGTTGAGCTTGCCGAAACCCGGGCGGCCTGCTTGGTGCTAGACCACTGTTTTATCTTTCAATGCCGTTGGTTCCCCACCGGAACTGACGGCCGGAGACGGCGGGTGAGCGGATTCCGGAAGCGTGCGTCAAAGCGACGAAGGAGCAGCACGCGGAGGAATTCGGTCACCCGCCTCCCCACCCGACCACACAAGTAACGAGATTAAGGAACACCATGGCAAAAGTAGCCGCTGAACTGCAGTACTCCGACGAGCACGAGTGGGTTGCCCGCGAGGCCGGCAACCTTGTGTCCATCGGCATTTCCGCCGTGGCCACGGACGCCCTCGGCGACATCGTCTACGTTGACCTGCCCGAGGTCGGCTCCACCGTGACCGCAGGGGAGACCTGCGGCGAGGTCGAGTCCACCAAGTCCGTCTCTGACCTGTACTCCCCGGTCACCGGCGAGGTCACGGAAACCAACTCCGCCGTCGTCGACGACCCCGCACTGATCAACAGCGATCCGTACGGTGCCGGCTGGCTCTTCAAGGTGGCCGCAGACTCCGACGGCCCGCTGCTTTCCGCTGAGGAATACGCTGCCAAGAACGGCGGCGAGCTGTGAGCGGCGCAACGGCCGCTGCAGGCACGGTCGCGTTCGAGCAGGTAGTCTCCCCGTCCCTGGACGCGGACCTGTCCGCCCTGGACCCGGAGATCGCGGCGAAGATCGACGACGAGCTGGGCCGCCAGCGCACCGGCCTGGAAATGATCGCCTCGGAGAACCACACCGCCAAGGCCGTCATGCAGGCGCAAGGCTCGGTCCTTACCAACAAGTACGCAGAGGGCTACCCCGGCAAGCGCTACTACGGCGGCTGCGAGCACGTTGACGTCGTCGAACAGCTGGCCATCGACCGGGTGAAGGCCCTGTTCGGTGCCGAGTACGCGAACGTGCAGCCGCACTCAGGTGCGCAGGCCAACGCCTCGGTGATGCACGCGCTGATCAAGCCGGGGGACACGATCATGGGCCTGAACCTGGCCCACGGCGGTCACCTGACCCACGGCATGCGGATCAACTTCTCCGGCCGCCTGTACAACGTCATCCCGTACCAGGTCCGCGAAGAGGACCACCGGATCGACATGGCCGAGGTGGAGCGCCTGGCCCAGGAGCACAAGCCGCAGCTGATCGTCGCCGGCTGGTCCGCCTACGCCCGGCAGCTGGACTTTGCCGAGTTCCGCCGGATCGCCGACTCCGTGGGCGCCTACCTGATGGTGGACATGGCGCACTTCGCCGGGCTCGTCGCCGCCGGACTGCACCCGTCACCGGTGCCCCACGCCCACGTGGTCACCTCCACCACGCACAAGACCCTCGCCGGTCCGCGCGGCGGCATCATCCTCTCCAACGACGCCGACATCGCCAAGAAGATCAACTCGGCAGTGTTCCCCGGCCAGCAGGGCGGCCCGCTGGAGCACGTCATTGCCGGCAAGGCCGTGGCCTTCAAGATCGCCGCGTCCCCGGAGTTCAAGGAACGCCAGGAACGCGTCCTGGCCGGTGCCCGGATCCTCGCCGACCGCCTGGTCCAGCCGGACGTCACCGCCAAGGGGATTAACGTGATCTCCGGCGGCACCGACGTCCACCTGGTCCTGGTGGACCTGCGCAACTGCGAACTCGACGGCCAGCAGGCGGAGGACCGCCTCGCGGAAATCGACATCACCGTGAACCGCAACGCCGTGCCGTTCGACCCGAGGCCGCCGATGGTCACCTCGGGACTGCGCATCGGCACCCCGGCCCTCGCGACCCGTGGTTTCGGCGAAGCAGCCTTCGCCGAGGTGGCGGCCATCATCGCCGAGGCGCTGATTGCCGACGCCGGCGCGGACCTTTCCGGCCTGCGCTCACGGGTGGAGGCCCTCGCCGCCGCCCACCCGCTCTACCCCTCGGTTGCCAACCTCGCCTAGAGGCCGTATTACAGAAGTAGAGATCACGACGCCGGGCGGCCGCCATAAGCTGCCGCCCGTCGTCGTGTATCCGGCAGTGCGCCGCCGACCGGTTGGTGCGCTGCCTTCCGGCAGGACCATCTGCCGGACCACAGTTAGACCTAGTGAGGAACCCCGGCCATGGCTGTTGGTGTGTTTGATCTTTTTTCCATCGGGATTGGGCCGTCGAGTTCGCATACGGTGG
>NZ_JARCCY010000045.1:0-38461 GCF_039907775.1 Arthrobacter sp. CC3 | reverse complement strand
TTCCCACCCCACCTCACGATGACGCAGTTGCCATTGGCTAGAAGTTAAACCACCTTCTCCTTCAGAGGACTCACACCCCCAAGCAAATGCCCATGCTGGGCGTACAACGCCAGAGGCCCCGCACTCTGTGAGTGCGGGGCCTCTGCAGCCGCTTAGGCGAAGTCGGAGACAGCAGGGTCCGGGCCGATGCGGCCGGAGCCTTCCGCCGTCCGGTCCAGCCCGTTGATGGCTGCGATGTCGGCCTCATCCAGCGTCACGTCCAGGGCCGCGTAGTTTTCGCGGATGCGGGACTCTGTGACGGACTTCGGAATCACCACGTTGCCGAGGGCCAGGTGCCAGGCAATGACCACCTGCGCCGGGGTGGCACTGTGCTTGGCCGCGATCTCCGCGACGGCCGGGTGCTCCAGGAGTTCGCCGCCCTGGCCCAGCGGCGACCATGCCTGCGTGAGGATGCCTTTGGAGGCGTTGAATTCGCGCAGTTCAGCCTGGTTGAAGAACGGGTGCAGTTCCACCTGGTTGATGGCCGGAACAACACCGGTCTCATCGATGATCCGCTGGAGTCCCTCGGTGGTGAAGTTGGAGACGCCGATGGACTTGACCCGGCCGCGCTTCTGCAGCTCGATCAGGGCCTTCCAGGTGTCCACGTACTTGTCCTGCTGCGGCTGCTGCCAGTGAATCAGGTACAGGTCCAGGGTTTCGAGGCCGAGGCGCTCCATGGACGCCTCAAAGGCCGCCAGGGTGGACTCGTACCCCTGGTCCGCGTTCCACAGCTTGGTGGTGATGAAGATGTCCTCAGGCTTCAATCCGGAGCGCTCGATGGCGCGGCCTACGCCTGCTTCGTTTCCGTAGATCTTGGCGGTGTCGATGTGGCGGAACCCGGCCTCGAAGGCCTGGACCACTACCTTTTCCGCTACGTCGTCCTCAACCTGCCACACTCCGTAGCCGAGCTGGGGAATGGTGTTGCCGTCGTTGAAAGTCAGTTCAGGAGAAAAAGTCATTACTTCATACTGCCAACGCCGGCAGCGCCCGGCCAGTAAAAACAGCCGGCTAAGCTAGGCGCTTAACCGGGAATAGCTAGGAATCCTGCGGCTGTTCGGCAAGGCGGCGTTCGGCGTCGGCGATCTGTTCAAAGACTGACTCGGCCCTGCGGCGGACCGAGGCGGCGCCTACCGGCACCGGCCCGACGGCCAGGCGCAACATCGCGGCCGCCTCCGCGGTGGTCGCCAGGGAGTTGCCCGCTTTGGACAGCGATCGGTGGACGCCGGCCAATGCGCCCGGGATATCCAGGCCGTCACTGGGCGAACGCCGCTGGGCTTCGACGCACACCTGCCGGACCCTGACGGCGAGGCCGGCAAGGTCGTTGGCGATCTCCACCAGTTCGGCATACAGCACGTCGTCCTCCACCCCTTCGAGGACTTGGTGGAACCGGTCAAGCCCGCGAAGGAAACGGTCATAGGCGCGCCGCCACAGCCCTTTGCCGAGCTCGGCGTCGTCTTTTCGCCCCTGGCGGGCGGCTGCGAAGAATGCCACGCCGCCCCTAGAGATACTGGCCGGGACCGTGGTCCGGATCTTCCGCTTCGCCCGGCTTGTCTGAGCCGGGATGCGGCAGCCGGGCGCGCTGCGGCTCGCCGTCCTCGCCGATCACCACACCCGGAGCTATCACTGTCCCCGGCGGCAGCTGGCGCAGCTGCCGCTGTGCCGCCGCGTGTTCGCGGGCGGCATGCTGGGCTGCGATGGCCGTCTGGATGCCGTGGAACAGCCCTTCCAGCCAGCCGACCAGCTGTGCTTGGGCAATCCGGAGTTCCGCGTCGGACGGCGTAGCCTGTGCGGGAAAAGGCAGGCTGATCCGTTCCAGCTCCTCGACGAGTTCGGGAGCCAACCCGTCCTCAAGTTCCTTGATGGAGCGTTCGTGGATCGCAGCCAGGCGCCCGCGTGCGGCGTCATCGAGCGGTGCCGACTTCACTTCGTCCAGCAGCTGCTTGATCATGGTGCCGATCCGCATCACTTTGGCGGGCTCGTCCACCAGGTCCTGGAGGTTACTCCCCTTCGGCCGGGTTCCCGCGCCGTGGTTCGGGGCCGTACCGGAAGAGACCTCGTCGTCGAGGGTGGTGCCCTCTACAGGGGCATCATCAGCTGGCTGAGTGTCGTTCGGATCGCTCATGGCTTCATACTCTCACGGGCTGCGAGCCCGGGCGCGAGTCCGTGAACCCAGTTGACCCCGGCGGGTCCGGCGGTGCCCCGAAAACGCGGGAGGCGCCGTCGGACCCTAAGATCCGACGGCGCCCCCGGCGCAGGTGTTTTCAACGGCCGCGGCCTTTCAGCAGCAGCGGCCTTGGGGATTGTTGTCCTGGCGGTCCGTGTGGTCCCGCCAGAACTCGCGCTCGGTCATGGGCGCTTCCGCATGCCCTGAGGCCTCGTGGTGCTCCAGGTACTTCGCATAGGCGTCCGCTCCCATGACCCCGCCGAAATAGCGGGCGAAGCCACGGAACCCTTCGAGTATCGCGTTCATGACCAGCTCCGCATCAGTGGTGCGCGGACTTTTCGAGGCGCAGGTCGGCGGGGAGTTTGTTCCACTCGGCCACGAGTTCCCGCTCAGCAGGCGTGGGAATGAATCCCGCAGGCGCGTAGGCGCGGGACGGCACGGCCGGGTCCTCGTGGTCCGCGTGGGCAACGCCCTGCTTCGCATCCCGGAACGCCTTCACCGTGGCCACCATCGCCGTGATGATCACAATGATGCTCAGCACCACGAAGATCACCGACAGCCACCCCTGGATCATGGTGTTGCGGACCACGGCCTCCATGGCCGCAACGGTCTTGGCAGTGCCAAATTCCGTCTTGCCGTCTGCAAGGGCTTTGGAGAAGGCCGCGTTGTTGGCGAAGTAACCCACTGCCGGAACCGGCGAAAAGATCTTCTGGAAGCTGGCAGTGATGGTGACGACTGCCGCGAAAGCAAGCGGAACGGCCACAATCCAGAGGTACTTGAACGAGGCGCGCCTTGCTGCGATGGCCAGGCAGACGGACAGCGCGATGGCTGCGAGCAGCTGGTTGGCGATTCCGAACAGCGGGAACAGCGTGTTGATGCCGCCCAGCGGGTCCGTGACACCCATCAGCAGCACGGCTCCCCACGCGAGGACCATAACGGCCGTGCAGAGCCAGGCTCCGGGCCGCCAGGAGTGCTCCTTGAACTTGGGGATGAAGTTGCCGATGGAATCCTGCAGCATGAAGCGTGCCACGCGGGTGCCGGCGTCCACTGCCGTGAGGATGAACAGTGCCTCGAACATGATGGCGAAGTGGTACCAGAACGCCATCATGGCCGTGCCGCCGATGAACTGCTGCATGATGTGGGCAAGGCCGACGGCCAGTGTGGGAGCACCGCCGGTACGGGACACAATGCTTTCCTCGCCGACGTTCCTGGCTGTCTCGGCCAGGAGGTCCGGAGTGATGTTCACCCCGGCAAGTCCCAGGCTGTTGACCCAGGTGGCTGCCGTTTGCACAGTGCCGCCGGTCAGGGCGGCCGGGGAGTTCATGGCGAAGTACAGGCCGCGGTCGATGGAGATGGCTGCCACGAGGGCCATGATGGCCACGAAGGACTCCATCAGCATGCCGCCGTAGCCGATCAGGCGGGCCTGGCGTTCCTTTTCGATCAGCTTCGGGGTGGTTCCGGAGGAGATCAGGGCGTGGAAGCCGGATAGCGCGCCGCAGGCAATGGTGACGAACAGGAACGGGAAGAGCGCTCCGGGGAACACCGGCCCGTTTTCCCTGCTGGCAAATTCGCTGAAGGCCGGCACGGTGATTTCGGGGCGGACCACGATGATGGCCAGCGCCAGCATAACGATCACGCCGATCTTCATGAACGTGGAGAGGTAGTCCCGGGGAGCCAGCAGGAGCCACACCGGAAGGATGGCGGCGATGAAGCCGTACACGATAAGGCCCCAGGCGATGGTGACCTTGTCCAGGTGGAAGAACGCCGCGCCCCACTCGGTCCCGGCCACTGCACCGCCGCCGATGATCGCGGCCATCAGCAGCACGAAGCCGATCAGCGACACTTCCATGACCTTGCCGGGGCGGATGAAGCGGAGGTACACGCCCATGAAGAGCGCAATGGGGATGGTCATGCCCACGGAGAACACGCCCCAGGGGCTTTCACCCAGCGCGTTCACGACGACGAGGGCCAGGATCGCGACGATGATCACCATAATGAGCAGGGTGGCAATCAGGGCCGCGGTGCCGCCGATCACGCCGAGTTCCTCACGGGCCATCTGGCCCAGCGAGCGGCCCCCACGGCGCATGGAGAAGAACAGGACGAGGTAGTCCTGCACCGCTCCGGCCAGTACGACGCCGATGATGATCCAGATGGTGCCGGGGAGGTAACCCATCTGGGCCGCAATGACGGGCCCGACCAGGGGGCCTGCGCCGGCGATGGCGGCAAAGTGGTGGCCGAACAGGACGTTGCGGTCGGTGCGGACGTAGTCCTTGCCGTCCGCTTTGTACTCGGCGGGAGTGGCCCGGCGGTCGTTGGGCCTGGTGATGTACCGCTCGATCACCTTGGAGTAAAAGCGGTAGCCGATCAGGTACGTACAGACCGAGGCGAACACAAACCAGATCGCGTTGACCGTTTCGCCTCGGATGATGGCCAGCATGAACCAGGAGACCCCGCCTAGCAGCGAAATCGCCGCCCAAATGGCGATCTTCGTCGGTGTCCATTTGCGCTCTTCGGCCTCCCGCACCGCGTCGTCCACCGACGTTGGCGGAAGCTTTGGATCAGGCTCTAGCGCGTCCTCCGATAATGCAGTCCGTGCTTTGCCATCCGGCATTTTGCCCATGTCTCCTCCTCGAGAACCCCAGCTGGAAAGTGATCTCCCCTTGGCACCATATCAACGCCCCGGACGCAGGGATACTGCTTTGGGGGCGCCGCTCTTGAGGCCCTCGCTGAACGGTCGGACGGGAGCGTTGAGCGGCAGGCAGCTTAGGGTGCCGGCGTGTTCAACTGCGCCATCCGCGCCTCGCAGAGGTCCAGCCACCGGACTTCCGCTTCGGTCTGGAAAATCAGTGAATCAAGGACGAGCAGCCATGCGGTGTCGGCCCGGCGCAGGCTGGCGGACGCCTCGCGACGGGTTTTGGTGTAGTCCTGGAGCGCTTTCACTGACGCGGTGCGCTGGGCCTGGATGACGGCCGGGACGTCCACTCCGGGGATGGTCACGGCGAGGGCAAGTTTGATGGCGAGTTCGTTCCGGGGAGGATTGCTGCGGGCCACCGGGGCCTGGAACCAGTCCGCGACGTCGCTGCGGCCTGCGTCGGTGATGCTGTAGATGACGTGGCCTTCGCCGTCGCCGCCATCGTTCGTGACGAGTCCGTCCCGTTCCAGCCGGTCCAGGGTGGTGTAGACCTGCCCGATGTTCAGCGGCCAGGCAGAGCCGGTGCGGTCCTCGAACTCGACCCTCAACTGGTACCCGTAACGGGGCTTGTCCTGAAGCAGGGCGAGGAGACTATGGCGAATGGACATACTGCCCCCTGATGTCGCAAAGACGACGGCATACACGCGCCCCCAAGACGCGTGCATACCGCGTATGGAATTACAGTAACGTGATTTCGGCACGAAGGCAATACCGGGTATTCATTCCGACGCCGGTGTCCGGCTACATGACCAGCAGGACTTTCCCCACATGGTCGCCGGAGTCGAAGTATTCATGGGCCGCCCGCACCTGGTCCAGCGGGAACGTCTTGGCCACCAGGGGGCGGATGCGTCCATCCGCCAGGAGCGGCCACACCGCATCCCGGACGGCATTCATGATCACGCCCTTCTCCGCCACCGGCCGCGGCCGGAGCGCTGTGCCGATGATGGCGGCCCGCTTGCTGAGGAGCTTTCCCAGGTCAAGCTCCGCCTTGGTGCCGCCCTGGAGTCCGATCACGATCAGCCGGCCGTAGTCCGCGAGGGCGTCAACGTTCTGCCCGAGATATTTGGCGCCTACAACGTCCAGGATGACGTCTGCACCGTGTCCGCCGTTTTGCGCACGGAGGGATTCGGGAAAGTCCTCCTCCGTGTAATTGATGGCGATGTCCGCATGGAGGAAGGCTTTGGCGGTGCCCACCTTCTCGGCAGTTCCGGCCGTGGTGGCAACCGTTGCGCCAAAGGCCTTGGCCAGCTGGATGGCCATGGTGCCGATTCCGCCCGTGGCTCCGTGGACCAGCACGGTCTCACCCGGCTGAAGCTGCGCCGTCATGATCAGGTTCGAGTAAACGGTGGCCGCCACTTCGGGGAGGGACGCGGCAGTGACCAGATCCACGCCGTCGGGAATCCTCAGGACCTGTTCGGCAGGGACGGCCACCTGCTGGGCGTAACCGCCCCCCGAAAGCAGTGCCACCACCTTGTCCCCCACCGAAAACGGCTTGGACACGTCGGGGCCGAAGCCCGCTATCCGGCCGGAAACTTCCAAGCCAAGGATGTCCGAGGCCCCGGACGGCGGCGGGTAGAAACCCCTGCGCTGCTGGACATCGGCCCGGTTGAGTCCCGCGGCGACGACGTCGATCAGCACCTCGCCGGGGCCGGGAACCGGAGCCGGGACCTCGCGCACTTCGAGCACCTCAGGCCCGCCGGCCTCACTAACGTAGACGGCCTTCATGGAAAACTCCCGATTCCTAGCTGCTTCCTGCCACAAAAAATAGTGTGCAGCGGCCGCGCTTGCCCGCAAACACTCCGGACGGTTTTTGTCGCAGCCAACTGCCTATGAAACACTACTCGGTAAGGAAGGTTGTCCGAGCGGCCGAAGGAGCTGGTCTTGAAAACCAGTGTGCGGTAACCCCGTACCAAGAGTTCGAATCTCTTACCTTCCGCGAACAATGTCCGGGTCCTGAGCATCAGGGCCCGGACATTTTCCGTTAATCCCGGTTAAGGGCCTGTTTGGGCCGGGACCATTGAAACTGTCGGTGCTCCGGAATAGTGTCTGGTTTGTCTTCACTGACCACCCCTCCGCCGCGGTCCGTTGCCGCGGCCACCGACAGGAGCCACAATGCCCAGCCCTGACATCACTCCCGGCGCACCCTGCTGGATCGACCTCATGACATCGGATGCCGCCAAAGCCAAGCAGTTCTATGGAGAACTGTTCGGGTGGGACTTCCAGACCGGCGACGAGGAAAAATACGGCGGTTACATCACGGCCTCGAAAAACGGGAAGTCCGTGGCAGGGCTCATGCAAAAGGATGAAACGATGGCGGGCTTCCCTGACGCCTGGTCCACCTACCTGCGTTCAGACGACGCCGCCGCCACCGCCGAAGCTGTCACGGCGCACGGCGGACAGGTCTTCATGGGGCCGATGGACGTCCCGGAGCAGGGCCACATGGCCATGTTCGGCGACGCCACCGGCGCGGCCATCGGCATCTGGCAGCCCCGCGAAATGACCGGATTCGAACTGGTGGCCGAGCCCGGCGCCGCGGCCTGGCACGAACTCCACACCAAGGACTACGCCACCGCCGTCAAGTTCTACCAGGACGTCTTCGGCTGGGACACGGACGTCATGAGCGACACGCCCGATTTCCGCTACACCACCCTGGGCAAGGGAGACTCAGCCAAGGCGGGCATCATGGATGCCTCCGCCTACCTCCCGGCGGAAGTCCCGTCCAACTGGCAGGTCTACTTCGCCGTGGAGGACGCCGACGCGTCCATTGAAAAGGCCGTCGGCCTTGGCGCGCGGGTGATCGACGGACCGGACGACACCCCGTTCGGCCGCCTGGCAACCCTGGCCGACCCCACCGGGGCAATGTTCAAGATCGTTGCCGACACCCGCCAGGGCACCGGCGATCCTGCCGACTCAGGAGACACCACCGGGGCCTAACGAGCCGCAGCATGCCATTTAAGTAAATTGATCTAAAAAATACCGGCCAGCCGCTTCCATCGGAGCTACTGGCCGGTATTCTTTTGCCATGTCCGGCACATGGGGTGAGCCGGCACATGCACACAATCAAAGCACTGCCGCAGAACACCGTTGCCGGGACAGGGCCCATGCTGCCCTGTGGCCGGCGGTGAACGTTTCGCTGGGGGACGTCTCGCAGAATGCACGCTGAATCAATCACACGTTCATTCGACTCTGTTTTGCTGTGCCGGAAACTGCTTGACCAGGAGTAAAGTCCGGGCCCTTTTGTCCGCGCCACAAAGCCGGACACATTCCACCGAGCCCTTACCCGGGGCACCCTAATGAGAGTTAGAGCGGATGAAACGCACACCATGGAAAATTACGCTGGGCGCGGCGTTGTCAGCGGGGCTTATCGCCGCCCCGTTGGCAGCCGTCCCGGCGTTCGCAGTGGAGGTCTCACCAGCCGCTGCGGGCACGTCGCCAGTGGTCATCAATGAGGCGTACCTCAGCGGAGGCAGCTCCGGAGCGGCCTACAAGAACAAATTCGTAGAGCTGTACAACGCGTCAGATGCGCCGGTTTCACTGGATGGCTGGTCCCTTCAGTACCGCTCGGGCACGGGAACGGCCGCACCCAACGGAGTGGCGGCCCTCAAGGGCAGTATCCCGGCGAAGGGTTATTACCTGGTCCAGGGCGGGGCGAACGGAGCGCCCACCCCCGCCGGCGCCGACCTGCCCACTCCGGACCTGGTGGCTACCGGCTTGAACCCGTCCGGAACCACTGGCACCGTGGTCCTGGCCAGGCAGGCCACTGCGATCACTTCGCTGGCCACCGGTTCGGTAATCGAGCCCGCCAACGTGGCCGACCTGCTGGGGTACGGCACGTCCAACACGTTCGAAACTCAGGCTGCCACAGCGCCCGCCGGCAACACCGACGTCAAGAGCCTGAACCGCACCAACGGAGCGGACTCCAACAGCAACGCGGCCGACTTCGCCCTTAGCGCCACCATCACCCCGACGGCGGCCGGCGGCAGTGTGGACCCCGCGCCTGTCGACCCCGATCCCGTGGATCCGCCGCCTGCGCCCGCCACGAAGACCATCGCCGAGATCCAGGGCTCCGGTGCGGCCAGCCCGTTCGTCGGCGCCAGTGTCACGACGCGGGGCAAGGTGACCGCGGCGTACCCAACCGGCGGCTTCTCCGGCTTCTACGTCCAGACCCCCGGGACCGGCAGCGATCTGACGCCAGCCAACCACACGGCGTCGGACGCTGTTTTTGTCTTCTCGCCCGCAACAGTCGGCTCGGTCGCCATCGGTGATTACGTCGAAATCACCGGCACCGTCAGCGAGTTCTTCGGCATGACCCAGGTGAGTGTTGCTGATGCGGCCGGGCTGACGAAGCTCGCCGAGGCGGCGCCGGAGGTGAAGTCCACCGGCTTCTCGCTCCCGGCGGATGAAGCGTTCCGTGAATCCCTCGAAGGCATGCTGCTGACACCGCAGGGACCGGTGACGGTCACTGACAACTACTCCCTGAACCAGTACGGCGAAATCGGCCTGGCCGGCGGCACCACTCCCCTTGAACAGCCCACCGCCGTGGCACCCTACGGTTCGGCCGAGTACACGGCAACCGTTGCCGCCAACGCCGCCCGCGGCATCAAGCTCGACGACGGCGCCACCACCAACTTCCTCAAGGACGCCGCCACCAAGGCGCAGGTGCTGCCGTACCTGACCACGTCGGATCCGGTCCGCGTCGGATCACCCGTGACGTTCCAGACCGACGTGGTGCTCAGCTACGCCAACAACTCCTGGAAGTTCCAGCCGCTGACCCACCTGACGCCGGAAAACGCCGGCATCATCCAGCCGGCCACCTTCGGCGCCACCCGCGCCGAGGCCCCCGGCGCCGTCGGAGGCAACCTCAAGATTGCCTCCTTCAACGTGCTGAACTACTTCCCCACCACCGGCGACATGCTGGCCGGCTGCACCTTCTACACCGACCGCGACGGCAACCCCATTACGGTCCGCGGCGGGTGCGACGCCCGCGGTGCCGCCAACGCCGAGAACCTCAAGCGCCAGCAGGACAAGATCGTGGCCGCCGTCGGCAAGTCCGGCGCCGACGTGGTGTCCCTGATGGAAGTAGAGAACTCGGCACAGTTCGGCAAAGACCGCGACGACGCCCTGGCAAAGCTGGTGGAGGCTCTGAACATTGCCACGCCGGGGATCTGGGACTACGTCCGCACCCCCGCCAACGCTCCGCCGCTGGCTGACGAGGACATGATCCGGACCGCGTTCATCTACAAGAAGGCTGCTGCGGAACCGGTGGGCGAATCCATCATCCACAACGACACCGTGGCCTTCGCCAGCGGCCGCAAGCCGCTCGCTCAGGTGTTCAAGCCGGTTGGTGCCTCCGATGACAAGAAGTTCATTGCCATCGCCAACCACTTCAAGTCCAAGGGCTCTGCCGCTACTCCGGAGGACACCGACCAGGGCCAGGGCGCCTCGAACCTTGCCCGCACCGAGCAGGCCAAGTCACTTCTCGCATTTTCCAACCAACTGCAGTCCTCGAAGGGCACGGACAAGGTTTTCCTGCTGGGCGACTTCAATTCCTACGCCAAGGAAGACCCCATCAACGTCCTCACGGCTGCCGGTTACGTCAACCAGGACGAGAAGGCCAAGAACGCTGACGGCTCCGCCAAGCACTCCTACCTGTTCGGCGGCCTGGTGGGTTCCCTGGACCACGTCCTTGCCTCGCCGGCCGCAAATGCCGTGGTGACGGGTGCCGACATCTGGAACATCAACTCCGTGGAGTCCGTGGCGCTGGAGTACAGCCGGTATAACAACAATGTGACCAACTACTATGCGCCGGACCAGTTCAGGGCAAGCGACCACGATCCCGTGGTGGTGGGCCTTGATCTGCCGGCCGCACCGGTCCTGCCGCCGAGCGTTGACCTGAACTTCCTGGGCATCAACGATTTCCACGGCCGCATCGATTCCAACACGATCCTGTTTGCCGCCACCATCGAAAAGCTCCGCGAATCCGCGGCGCCGGGCGCCACGGCTTTCCTGTCCGCCGGAGACAACATCGGAGCCTCGCTGTTCGCTTCCGCCGTCGCCAAGGACCAGCCCACCATCGATGTGCTGAACGCCCTGGAGCTGCAGACGTCCGCCGTGGGCAACCACGAGTTCGACGGCGGCTGGACGGACCTGCGGGACCGGGTCGTCGCCGGCGGAACGAACGCCAAGTTCCCGTATCTCGGCGCCAACGTTTACAAGAAGGGCACCACGGAACCGGCCCTGCCCGAATACACGGTGCTGGAGCTGAACGGCGTGAAGGTGGCCGTGATCGGCACCGTCACCCAGGAAGTGCCGTCGCTGGTCACGCCAGCCGGAATCACCGAACTTGAATTCGGTGATTCCGTGGAGGCGATCAACCGCGTTGCGGCGAAGATCACCGCGGACAAGCTCGCCGACGTCATCATCGTGGAAAACCACGACGGCGCCGGGTCCGGCGCTCCCGAAGGCTCCACGTTGGAACAGGAAGTCGCAGCCGGCGGCCCCTTCGCCAAACTCGTCAACGAAACCTCTCCCGAGGTGGACGCCATCTTCACCGGCCACACACACAAGCAGTACGCCTGGGATGCTCCGGTGCTGGATGGCAACGGCCAGCCGACGGGCAGGACGCGCCCCATCGTCCAGACCGGCAGCTACGGCGAGTTCATCGGCCAGATCCAGCTGACGATCGACACCAAGACGATGCAGGTGACCGGCTACAAAGCGGGCAACGTCAAGCGCACCGTCCCCACCACCACGGAGACGGCCGCGGACCTTGTGACCAAGTACCCGCGGGTGGCAGCCGTGAAGGCAATCGTTGACAAGGCAGTCGCCGACGCTGCCGTCATCGGCAACCAGCCGGTCGGCAAGGTCACCGCTGATATCACCACGGCTTTCACGCCCGCCACGGCAACAAGCCCGGCGTCCCGTGACGACCGTGCGAGCGAATCCACCCTGGGCAACCTGGTGGCGGACTCACTGGTGGACGCACTCAAGGCTCCGGACCTCGGCGCCGCCGAAATCGGCGTCGTGAATCCCGGCGGCCTGCGCAACGAGCTGTACTTCGCGCCGGACGGAACCATCACCTATGCGGAGGCGAACGCCGTGCTTCCGTTCGTGAACAACCTCTGGACCACGTCCCTGACCGGGGCACAGTTCAAGACGCTCCTGGAACAGCAGTGGCAGACCAACCCGGACGGCACGGTCCCGAGCCGCGCCTACCAGCAGCTGGGATTGTCCAAGAACGTCAACTACACCTACGATGCCGCACGTGCCGCGGGTGACCGCATCACGTCCATCCGGGTCAATGGTTCGCTCATCGATCCGGCCAGGTCCTACCGCGTCGGCACCTTCAGCTTCCTCGCAACGGGCGGCGACAACTTCCGGATTTTCAAGGAAGGAACCGGCACCAAGGATTCAGGGCTCGTGGACCGCGACGCCTGGATCAAGTACCTGCAGGAGCACAACCCGGCAGCGCCGGACTTTGCACGCCGCACTGTTGCCGTGGTGAACACGACGGCGGCCGAAGTCAAGGCCGGCGACTCCATCACGCTGGCAGTCTCCAAACTGGATCTCACGTCGCTGGGCAGCCCGGTCAACACGTCGCTGGCGGCCTCCCTTACGGACGCTGCGGGCACCGTAACCCCACTCGGCACCATCCCGGTGTCCGCCGGGGCTGCCGCAGTGGACGTGAAGGTTCCGGCCGGCGTGGCCTCAGGCGCCGGAACCCTGGTGCTCACCGCTGCTGAATCGGGCACCGTGGTCAAAACGGCTGTCCTGGTTGCTTCCAGCGGACCGGTGCCGCCGGTCTGCACCGCGCCCGTCCCGCCCACCAAGTGGTACGACTTTGCAGGCTGGATCAAGTACGGCCTGGCCTGGATCCAGTACCAGAAGTGCCTGAAAGGCTAGTTTTCCGGCCTGACGGTAACTGAACTTGCCCCGCCCCGGGGCTGGAAATCCCTTCGGATTCCGGCCCCGGACGCGGGGCATTTTCGTGTCCGGGAGGTCAGCGGTCGAGGATGTGGCGGGCTATCTCGTCGGCGTCGCGGAGGGTGCGCTGGCCGCTGCGGTACACCGGCCCGTCCTGCGGCCTCGCCTCCGCGGCGATGGCCGTGCCCCACTGCGCCGCGGACAGCTGCAGGCCCAGCACGTACAGTCCTTCCGAGACGGATCCGTTGGCGCCCACCGGCCGGTACGGGTGCGGGCTGACATCAAGCCCGGAGGTCTCCACCGGCGCGCCCTCCACGGTCATCATCAGCCGGGGCCGGGCCAGGCCGTCGGCGAGCAGCTGCTCCAGCACCGGCGACACATTGACGGAAACCCGGTTGGCCGGAGCGAGCGCCTCGATCATGGTGCGGGCGTGGATGGCCCCGCCGTTGACCCACGGCGACACGGCCTTGAAGGAACCGGCCGCGCGGTCGAGCGAAAACTTCGGATCCGGGCCCACGAAGCTGACCACGCCCGCCCTGGCGAGCGCTGCGAGCTGCTCGGCCCGGATGGCCGGCGGCCCGCTGGCCAGCCCTTCGACGAACGACTCGAACCAGCCCCGCAGGCCGGCAACCCAGGACTCATCGGTGATGCCGCCGTCGGCCACCACTGATTTCAGCACCGCCCGCCCGTGGTGCAGCGCCCCGATGGTCATTTTCACGGGGTCGTCCTCCCCCAGTGCCGAACGCCGGGCGTCATCGAGCAGGTAATCGACGACGGCGGCATCCACCTCAGCCTGCGACGCGAAGTTCCGGCCGGCCAGGGGAGCTGCCAGGCCCGGGAGGTTCAGCCGCTGGTCCGGCGCCACATGCCTGGCCACCAGGTCATCCGCTTCGGCTTCCCAGTGGGAGACGCTGTGGGCGTGCGGCCGCATCGCCTCCTGGAGCAGGGCCAGGAACGCCTCGGGCTCGTTGACGGCGTCCGGACGGGTCCGAACCAGGGTGGAATAGTAGGCCCAGAGCGCGTCGCGCTGCAGGAGGGGCCAGAGGTCGTGGTCGAAGGCGGGGGTGATTCCCGCGGCCGCGAACCTTCCGACGGCGGCCTCGGTGCAGTACCGCAGCGTCACGCCGGACGGGTAGTACCCTGCAAGGTCCGCTTTGGCCCGGTAAGGGGTCCCGCGCCGGGACGCCGCGATGATCAGCGGCTCGTTGCCGGACGGGACGTATGCGAGACCGGCCCTCCCCTGCCCGGGGACGCCGTCCGCCGTGCCGCCGCCTTCTGCCGCAACGAATTTCCCGCCCCGGCCCTCGGTCAGCTGGCCCATCACGTCAAAGAAGTTCAGGCCCATGCCCCGGACCAGGACGGGCTCGCCGGCCGGCACCACGGACCAGTCGACGTCGGCGGGTACCGCCGGGGGCAGGTACATGAGGCCCAGCTGGGCGGCCCCGGCCTGGAGTTCGCGCTGTTCGGCGTTGAGCCTGGACTCAAGGTGGCCCAGGGCCAGCACCACGGACCCGACGGTGAGGGGCCCGCCGTCCTCGAGTTCGACGTCGAACGTTCCGTTTCCTGCCGGCCGCACAGCGGTGGCGGTGGTGCGGTGGAACTGGACGGTGACGCCTTCCGGAAGGTGCGCGAGCAGCTCGTCCAGGGTGAAGCGGAGGTAGCAGCCGTACAGGGCGCGGCTCGGAAAATCGCGGGATCCGAGGCTGGCCAGTTCGTGGCGTTCATCCTCGGTCAGCGAAGGGTGCGGGCTTTCCTGCTGCGCCGCACGCCAGGTTTCGAAGGTGCTGCCGGCCACGGGTGCCGCCAGCTCAGGGTCCTCGGGAATCACGGTGGGATAGAACGATTGCGTGTTCATCAGGTACAGCCGGGACTGGCCGGGCCGCCACACGTGGCCCGGCCCGGCCGGGTACGGGTCCACCACGTCGATGTGGAGGCTGGATGCGGGATGGATCGCGGTGCCATGCGGTCCGGAAGTCCCCGAAGTTGCCGAATCGGAGGGGTTTCTGAGCCGCCAGTTGGCGAGGAGCCGCTCCAGGACACTGGTGCCGCGGGGTCCGGCCCCTATTAGTGCTGTCCGGATGCTTTGCGATGTGCCCACGCCCTCCAGAGTATCTGCATGTGACTTGCTAGCCGCGCGCGGATGCTGTTTCGTAGGGCCATGACCACCACAGCAGCTGATCACCAGCCCGTGTCCGGTGCCTCTTCCCCCGGCGGGAAAGCGCCCGAACCGACCGACGAAAACATCTGGCTTGAGGAGATCTACGGCGAGGAGCCGCTGGCCTGGGTCCGCGAACAGAACGCCCGCACCGAGGACCTGCTCGAAGACGCCGACTATGCCGCGCTCGAAAGCCGCATCCTGGAGGTGCTGGACTCCACGGACAAGATCGCCATGGTGGGCAAGCACGGCGACTGGTATTACAACTTCTGGCGGGACGGCCAGAACCCCAAGGGGCTGTGGCGCCGGACATCCTGGGAGAGCTACCGGAGCGGGGAGCCTGAATGGGATGTGCTGCTGGACGTCGACGCGCTGGCCGCCGCCGAAGGCGAAGAGTGGGTTTTCCACGGCGCCAATTTCCTCCGCCCTGCGCCCGGCGAACCGCACCGGCTGGCGCTGGTGGCCCTCTCCCCCGACGGCGGCGACGCCAACCGCTACCGCGAGTTCGACGTCGAGACCCGGACGTTCGTGGACCCGGCGTCCGGAGGCTTCGACCTGCCCACGGCCAAAGGCAACGCTTCCTGGCTCGACCGGGACACGCTGCTGGTGTCCACCACCGCCGAAGGCCTGCCCAGCACCACCTCGTCCTACGCGCGCACCGCCGTCCGGCTTGCCCGCGGCGGATCGCTCGCGGCAGCCGAACGGCTCTTTGAAATCCCCGAAGACCACATGATGGCGCTGGTGGCGCATGACTCCACGCCCGGGTTCGAGCGGACCTTCGCCATGGACTGGATCAGCTTCTTCAACAAGAGCACGTCGGTCCTGCGGGACGGATCCTGGGTGGTCATCGACGCCCCGACCGACGTGAACCTGAGCGTGCACCGGGAGTGGCTGCTGTTCCGCCCGCAGGGCGACTGGGACGTCGACGGAACCACGTACGCCGCCGGTTCGCTGCTCGCCGCCAGGTTCGAGGATTACCTTGCCGGGAGCCGCGAACTGGCGGTCCTGTTCACCCCGGACGCGCACACGTCGCTGCAGTCGTGGAGCTGGACCCGCAACTTCCTGCTGCTCAACCTCCTGCGGGATGTATCCTCGGAGATCCGCGTCCTGGATCCGGAACGGCCCGGAACAGAGGCCGCATGGGCTTCGACGCTGCTGGACGCCTGCCCGCCGCTGCACGACGTCAACGCCTTCGCCGTTGACGACGAGGACGAGGCAGCGGGCATGGACGACGACGGGATGGACGACGACGGTACCGGCGGCAATGTGCCGGTGCCGGAAGGGGAAGCCCCCGGCGCGGGGAACGACTTCTGGCTCGTGGCCACCGGCTTCACCACGCCCAGCACGCTCACCCGGGGAACGCTGCGCCGCGGCAGCGTCGGGCAGGTGGTCAGCGAGCACGAGGTAATCCGCACCTCGCCGTCCTACTTTGACGACTCGGCCTACGAGGTCCAGCAGCACTTCGCCGTGTCCGACGACGGCACCCGGGTCCCGTACTTCCAGGTGGCGTCCAAGGACCTGGTGCTTGACGGCCAGAACCCCACGCAACTGTCCGGCTACGGCGGGTTCGAGGTTTCCCGGACGCCTGCCTACAGCGGCGCGATCGGCCGGGCCTGGCTGGAACGTCGGACCGACGCCGGGGGCCCGGCCGCAGGCCGGACCGACACCGGCGGCGAACGCGGCGGCGCCGGTGAGGGCGCGGCCGCTGAAGGCGCGGCCGGTGAAGGCGAAGGCAGCGCCACGCACACCCGCGGCGGCGTCTACGTGGTGGCGAACATCCGCGGCGGCGGCGAATACGGACCCTCGTGGCACCGCGCCGCGCTGCAGGAAAAGCGCCACCGCGCGTTCGAGGACTTCGCTGCAGTGGCCAGGGACCTGATCTCCAGGGGAGTCACCTCCAAGGAGCGGCTGGGCTGTGTAGGCGGCTCCAACGGCGGGCTGCTGGTGGGCAACATGCTGACCCGGTACCCCGAACTGTTCGGCGCAGTATCCTGCGGTGTGCCGCTGCTGGACATGCGCCGTTACACCAAACTGTCCGCCGGCTACTCGTGGATCGCCGAATACGGGGACCCTGACGTGCCCGAGGACTGGGAGTTCATCCGGACGTTCTCGCCGTACCACCTCCTTCGCGACGGTGTGGATTACCCGGAGACGTTCATCTGGACCGCAACGTCCGATGACCGGGTGGGTCCCGTGCAGGCCCGCAAGATGGCGGCCCGTATGCAGGCCATGGGCATCCCCAACGTTTGGTTCCACGAGGCGCTGGAGGGCGGGCACGCCGGTGCCTCCGACAACCGGCAGGCGGCCGCGTTGCAAAGCCGCAGCCAGCATTTCCTCTGGCGTTCGCTGGCGGGCCGTTCCGACAACTAGCACCGTTTTGCACTGAATGCCCCGTTCTGCGTATCCTTGGTGGGCTAGGAATAGCAATTGGAGACGTGCCAGAGCGGCCGAATGGGCTTCACTGCTAATGAAGTGTGGGGCACAACTCCACCGGGGGTTCAAATCCCCCCGTCTCCGCGTTTGGCCCCGGTCCCTGGACCGGGGCCTTTTGCGTTTCTACGGCGGGTTGCGTGTCCGGCTGCGCGCCGGCCGGGGTGGCAGGATGGGCCCATGGCGGAGAACAGCAATCACGACGTGGTCATTATCGGTGGCGGACACAACGGCTTGGCGGCTGCCGCCTATCTGGCCAAGGCCGGACAGGACGTCCTGCTGCTGGAGAAACTGGACCACGCCGGCGGAGCGGCCGTCTCCGCCCGGGCGTTCGACGGCGTCGACGCCCGCCTTTCGCGGTATTCGTACCTGGTGAGCCTGCTGCCGCAGGAAATCATTGAAGACCTGGGACTGCGCATCAGGCTGGCGCGGCGCCGCTACTCGTCCTACACGCCGGACCCGGGCAGCCCCGGCCGCGGCCTCCTGATCGACAACGGGGATGCGGCGGCCACGGCGGCGTCCTTCGCTTCAGTGGGTGCCCCGGCTGCCGAAGCCGCGGCCTTTGATCGCTTCTATGCGGAGTGCCGGAAGCTCACCGGGGCGCTGTGGCCCACCATGACGTCGCCCCTGCCCACCCGCTCCGAGGCCCGGCAACTCGCTGAAGCCGCCGGTGCCGATGATGTGTGGGAGTCGGTCATCGAGCGGCCCATCGGCGAAGCCATCACCCGCGGCCTGCAAAGTGACCTGGTGCGCGGCGTGGTGCTGACGGATGCGCTGATCGGTACGTTTGCCAGGGCAGACAGCCCGGACCTGCAGCAGAACATCTGCTTCCTGTACCACCTCCTGGGCGGCGGAACCGGAGACTGGGATGTGCCCATAGGCGGCATGGGGACTGTCTCCGGCGAACTGGAGCGAGCCGCCCGCGAGGCCGGCGCCACCATCCTGACCGCCGCCGAGGTCACCCGCGTCCGGCCCGGAGGCACAGTTCATTACCTCCACGACGGCCAGGAACGCTCTGCCTCCGCCGATTGGGTGCTCTCCAACGTGGCTCCCGTGGTGCTGGACCGGCTGCGCTCGCCCGAGCCGATGCCGGGCCCCGGTGCCGCCGCGGGTGCGGGCCCCGGTGCCGGTGCGGGTGCGGGTGCCGGTGCCGCCGCGGCGGCACCTGTGAACCCCAACCACCTCCGCGAGGGTTCACAAGTCAAGGTAAACCTCCTGCTGAAGCGCCTGCCTCAGCTGCTGGACCGCAGCATCAGCCCGGAGGCGGCCTTCGGCGGCACCTTCCACATCAACGAAACCTGGACCCAACTGGACGACGCCTACCGGGCCGCCGAACAGGGAACGGTCCCGGACCCGCTGCCCTGCGAAATCTACTGCCATTCGTTGACCGATCCCAGCATCCTCTCCATGGAGCTGCAGGCCTCCGGCGCCCACACCCTGACGGTCTTCGGACTCCACGTGCCGGACAGGCTGGTCACTGCGGAGAACAACGAGGCGATGCGGACGGCGCTGCAGGCCGCCGTCGTAAAATCCCTCAACTCTGTGCTGGCGGAACCGATCGAGGATCTGCTGCTGACCGGCGCCGACGGAACGCCGTGCATCGAAACCAGGACCACGCTGGATATCCAGCGCGCCGTGGGCATGCCGCGCGGCAACATCTTCCACGGCGGACTCGACTGGCCGTTCATGGAGGACGACGCCCCGCGGGACACTCCCGCCCGGCGCTGGGGCGTGTCCACCGACGATCCCCGCATCCTGCTGTGCGGCTCCGGGGCCCGGCGCGGCGGGGCGGTGAGCGCCATCGGCGGCCACAATGCAGCCATGGCCGTGCTGGAATCCCTGGCGCTGGCGTCCGAGGGTTTGACGTCCTAGGGATTCGCTGGCTTGGGTGCGCCTGAACGCCCGCGGCTGACGTCCGCTCCGGCCTGGCGGTGGAGGGCCAGGCTGTCCGCGGTGCTCAGCAGCATCAGCACCGCGATGGCCAGGAACGCGCCGCGGTACGGCGCAACGGGGTCCGCTCCGAAGGCGCCGGGGGCGGCGAAGAGCCGGAGGAACAAGGCTCCGACGGCGATGCCCGCACCGGCCGCCAGTTGGACCAGCGTGGCCGAAATGGCGTTGGCCGACGGCAGCTGTCCGCGAATGATGTCGGCGTACTGGATGGAGGCGTAGGCCGAGAATCCGATGGAGCGGAACGCGCCGCTGCAGACCAGCAGGGCGAAGATCAGCGGCTCCGGGGTTCCGGCGTCCAGCAGCGCGCACAGGCCAAAAGTGAGGGCCGAGGCAAGGGATGCGAAGACGAGGACGGGCTTGAAACCGAACCTGCGGATCAGCGGCGTGGTTGCGGGTTTGATGCCGATGTTGCCGATGAACACCGCCGCCACCATAACGCCGGCGTGCAGCGGATCCCAGCCGAAGCCGTCCTGGAACATCAGCGGCAGCAGGAACGGAACCGCGCTGATGGTCAGGCGGTAAATGAACCCGCCGGTGGACGTTGCGCGGAACGTCCGGGTGCCGAAAACATTCAGCTGGAACAGCGGATTGGTGGTGCGCCGCAACCACAGGACTGCCCCGGCGATAAACACCAGGCCCGCGGCCACGCTGATCGCCCCGAACGGTCCGGAGGGGTGCGCCGTGGCCAGTTCGAGCCCCACCACCAGGGCCCCGACACCGCCCGTCGTCAGCAGCAGCCCCACCCAGTCAAGGCGGCGGGACTGGTCCCCGGCTCCCTGCGGAACCAGGCGAAGGGCCGCAATAAACGCGGCAAGGCCCAGCGGGATGTTAATCAGGAAGATCCAGTGCCAGGACAGGAAGGTGGTTAGCGCCCCGCCCACCAGCGGCGCCAGGACCGGCGCCAGCAGCCCGGGCCACACAAGGTAGGCGGTGGCCCGGAGAAGGTCCTCCTTGGGTGTCCTGCGCAGCACCACGAGCGTGCCCACCGGCACCATCATGGCCCCGGCTGCACCCTGCAGGACACGGCTGACGGTGAGCATGGTGAGGTCCTGGCTCACCGCGCACAGGAACGAGGCGACGGTGAACACCGCAATGGCGGCACAGAAAACACGGCGGGCACCCACGCGCTCGGCCAGCCAGCCGCTGACCGGAATGCCCATGGCCACGGTCATCAGGTAGGCCGTCATGGTGATGTTGACGTCGGCCGGAGCCACGGCGAAGTCTGCCGCGATGCTGGGGATGGCCGTGGTCAGCACGGTGCCGTCCAGGAACTCCATGAAGAACGTGGCTGCAACCAGCAGGGCCAGCCGCGGCTGCCACTCCTGGCGGACAGCCGACGCGGCGCTGCTCTGGGATTCGCTCATGGCTCCTGGCCTGGACTCATTCGCCGATCCTATAGGCGTGCCAGGCACGGTGCCAGAATAAGTCCGCCCCTTACGCGGACCGCCGGAGGGGGCCTACCCGGCCTGTCCCAGCACGAGGGGAAGGACGGCACCGGCACCGGCGCGGCGCAGTGCCCGGCCTGCAACCGTGACCGTCCAGCGGCTGTCAGTAAGGTCATCCACCAACATGATGCTCTGACCCTGGATGCCGGCCATGGCGGCCTCCAGCTCCGGTCCCACAACGAGCCGGTCCCAGACTCCGGCCAGCCGGTAGGCGCTGTTGCCCCCGCGTCCGCCGGTGGGCCCGCCGTGTTCCAGCTGCAGCTGGCCCAGGTAGGGTATGCGGCCGATACCGGAAATTCCGCGCGCCAGCGAATCGACCAGGGCCGGCTTGCTGCGCGACGGAATGCTGACGATGGCTGCCGGGCGTCCGACGCCGCTCCAGCCGGGGCTGCGTCCGTTCCCGGCGCCCCATTCGCGGAGCACCTGCACGCAGGCCTGCAGCATGGCGGGGTCCACCTCGCGGTCCCCCGCGCCGGAGGCAAAGATCTCCCGCAGGGCGCCGCCCCAGCCGAGGTCGGTCAGGCGGGCCAGCACGCGGCCCTCGGCGAGGCTCTCCTCCGGTTTGATCTTGCCCTTGACGGTGACCCCGAGCCGGTCCATGCCGCTGGGCCACTGCAGCCGCGGTTCCAGTGCCATGCCGGCACGGCTGAGCGTCTGGCCGGCCGCTTCTGTGGCCGCGGATGCGATGTCGGACGGGAACCAGCGTCCGGCGCAGTTGTCACAGCGGCCGCACGCACGGGCTGTTTCATCGTCCAGGACGGAGGTGATGTATTCCATCCGGCAGCCGGCGGTGTCCTGGTAGATCACCATGGAGTCCTGCTCGTCCACACGGGCCTCGGCGATGCGGGTGTACCGGTCGGCGTCGTAGCTCCAGGGCTGGCCGGTGGAACGCCAGCCGCCGCCCACCCGCTCCACGGCCCCGTCCACGGACAGGACCTTGAGCAGCAGTTCCAGCGGTGTGCGCCGCAGGTCCACGCGCGCTTCGAGGGCCACCGTGGACACAGCCGAACCGGCCTCGGCCAGCGCGGTCAGGACGGCCGCGGCCTTTTCCTCCGACGGCATGGATGCGGTGGCGAAGTACTGCCAGATGTCACGGTCCTCGGAGCCGGGCAGCAGCAGGACGTCGGCGTTGGCCGCGCCACGCCCCGCGCGGCCTACCTGCTGGTAGTAGGCCACCGGAGACGACGGGGCGCCAAGGTGCACCACGAAGCCCAGGTCCGGTTTGTCGAATCCCATGCCCAGGGCCGACGTGGCCACCAGCGCCTTGACCTGGTTGTCCTTGAGGAGCTGTTCCGCCCGTTCGCGGTCCGCGGGATCGGTGCGGCCGGTGTAGGCGAGGACCTCATGGCCGGCTTCGGCGAGCAGCCGGGCGGTGTCCTCCGCCGCGGAGACCGTCAGGGTATAAATGATGCCGCTGCCGGGCAGGTCCGCCAGATGGGTCAGCAGCCAGCCCAGGCGGTCGCGGGAATCCGCCAGCTGCAGCACGCCGAGCCGGAGAGATTCACGGCCCAGGGCGCCGCGGATGGTCAGCACGCCGTCGCCCAGCTGCTCTTCGATGTCATGGACCACCCGGGAGTTGGCGGTGGCTGTGGTGGCCAGCACGGGGACGGTGTCCGGCAACTGCGTGATGAGGTCCGCGATGCGCCGGTAGTCGGGACGGAAGTCATGGCCCCAGTCGGAGATGCAGTGTGCTTCGTCAATCACCAGGAGCCCGGTGCGGCGGATCAGTTCGGGCAGCTGGTTCTCCCGGAACGACGGGTTGGTGAGCCGCTCAGGGGATACGAGCAGCACGTCCACTTGGTCCGCGGCCAGCTGCTCGCGGACGGTATCCCATTCGAGCTGGTTGGCGGAGTTGATGGCAACTGCACGGACTCCTGCCCGGGCAGCTGCCGCCACCTGGTCCCGCATCAGGGCCAGCAGCGGCGAAACGATCAGCGTGGGACCGGCCCCGCGGCGCCGGAGCAGCAGCGATGCCACAAAATAGACGGCCGATTTTCCCCAGCCGGTGCGCTGCACCACAAGGGCGCGGCGCCCGCCGTCGACCAGTGCTTCAATCGCCTCAAACTGGCCGTCATGGAAGCTGGCCTCGGGATGTCCTACGAGGCCGCGAAGAACTTCCAGGGCCTGGGCATGGGTCCCCTGTCCACCCGCGGGGAGATCGGCGGAAGCGGAAAGGACAGCAGCATTCTGGTTATTGGCCATTGATTCAGTATCCCAGCCCCCTCCGACAGCCGCGAAGCCGGGTACCGGGCCATGTGGACGGCGCGCCCGCGTAATGCAACTACTCCTCCACAGCCATTTTGCGCTTCACCGTAAGATGGAACGCGTGACTAGCGACCAGACAAAGACTTTTGACCTTTCGGCATCGTTCAAGGCCTACGACGTGCGCGGCATTGTGGGCGAGTCAATCACCGCCGAAATCGTCGAAGCCGTAGGCGCCGCATTCGTGGATGTCCTGAAGCTCGAGGGCCAGACGGTCCTGGTGGGCGGCGACATGCGCCCCTCCTCCCCCGAGTTCAGCAAGGCATTCGCCAACGGTGCGGCCACCCGCGGAGCCAACGTCCAGCTGCTGGACCTCATCTCCACCGACGAGCTCTACTACGCCTGCGGTGCGCTCAATGCCGCCGGGGCAACGTTCACCGCCAGCCACAACCCCGCCGAATACAACGGCATCAAGATGTCCAAGGCCGGCGCCCAGCCCATTTCGTCGGAATCCGGCCTGAAGGAAATCCAGGCCCGCGCGGAGGACTACCTCCACGCCGGCTCCATCCCGGCCGCAGGCAAGCGCGGCCTCATCGGGGTTCACGATGTCCTGAAGGATTACTCCGAATACCTCCGCAAGCTGGTGGACCTCAAGGGATCCCGCCCGTTGAAGGTGGTAGTCGACGCCGGTAACGGCATGGCCGGCCTGACCACCCCTGCGGTCCTCGGCGACGCCCTGCTGCCCAAGCTGCCGTTCGACATCATTCCCCTCTACTTCGAACTGGACGGGTCCTTCCCGAACCACCCGGCCAACCCGCTCGAGCCGGAAAACCTGCTGGACCTGCAGGCCGCCGTCGTCGAACACGGTGCGGACATCGGGCTGGCCTTCGACGGCGACGCCGACCGCTGCTTCGTCATCGACGAGAAGGGCAACCCCGTGTCGCCGTCGGCCATCACCGGCATGGTGGCCCGCCGCGAGATCGCCCGCGCCAAGGCCCAGGGCGAGGAAACGCCCACCATCATCCACAACCTGCTGACCTCCAAGGCGGTGCCGGAACTCGTGGCGCACGACGGCGGCCGCGCCGTCCGCACGCGCGTGGGCCACTCGTTCATCAAGGCAGTCATGGCAGAGGAAGGCGCCGTCTTCGGCGGCGAGCACTCCGCGCACTTCTACTTCCGCGATTTCTGGAACGCGGACACCGGCATGCTCGCCGCGATGCACGTCCTGGCCGCCCTCGGTGAGCAGGACCGCCCGCTGTCCGAACTCGGCCACGAGTACGAGCCCTACATCTCCTCCGGCGAAATCAACTCCGAAATCGAAGACAAAGCCGGCGCCGTCGAGCGGGTCCGCGCCGATTTTGCCGGTGAAGACGTCGACGTCGACATGCTGGACGGCAGCACCTTCACGGCCCGCGACGGCAGCTGGTGGTTCAACCTGCGCCCTTCCAACACCGAACCGTTCCTTCGCCTTAACGCCGAGGCCACGGACCGGCCCACCATGGAACGCATCCGCGACCGCGTGCTTGCCCTGGTCAACGGCTAGGCCGCCCGCATGACTGAACGTTCCGGAACGTCCTGGCGGGACTCGGTGCCAGAAGCTACGGCCACCGACCTGGAAAACCTGCTGGGCACCGGCGTCGGCGCTGCCCAGGAGCAGCTGGGGCGCAACGGCGGTTTCCTGCCGTTCGCCCTGGTGGTGGAGAACGACGGCGAGGTCCGCCTGGTCGCCGTCACTCCGGCTGACGCTGAGGACGGCGCCGAGGGCGACTTCGACGCCGATACGATGATCAGCGACCTCACGGAACTGCTCCGGCAGAACCGGGACGACTTCCGGGCAGCGGCGGTGGTCTGTGACATCACCCTGCTGGAAGAAGCGACGGACGCCATCCACCTGGCGGCCGAGCACCGCGACGGATCTGTTTTCGCCGCGGTGCTGCCCTACGAGCCCAACGCCGAGTCACACGAATGGGAGTTCGGACAGCTTGCAGCTGATTCCAGCGAACCCGCGATCTGGGTGGACTAGACCTCCAGTGGGTTGCTGACATGAAGATCAATGCGTTCGCGGACGTAAGCCTGCGCGCCATGATGGTGCTCTCGGCGGCCCCGCAGGGCACCTTGCTGACCACGCAGAGCATCGCCGATGCCGTGGGAACGCCCTACAACCATGTCAGCAAGGCCATGGCGAAGCTCCGCGAACTTGGCATGATCGACGTCGAACGGGGACGTAACGGCGGGTCGCGGCTGAATGACGCCGGACGGCGGGCCACCGTCGGGCAGCTCCTGCGGCAGTTGAATACCCGGGCCGATCCGGCCGACTGCCATTCCGTGAATGGCGACTGCCCGCTGATCAACGAATGCAAGCTTCGCGGCGCCCTGGCCCGGGCACGCGAGGCTTTCTACCGCGAACTCGACGACATCGTAGTGTCCACCCTCCCCGGTACGCGCCAGATGGCGCCGGTTTTCCAGGCGATCGGGCTCCGCCCCGGGCTCTGATTCCCCGCCGATTTTGAATTCTTTTCTACGACGTGTAGAACTTAGGTATAAATACTCGTATTTCAAATACATGTATTGATCGCGGTCCGGACAAAGACCCGGGCCCTTACCTCAGGAGTACACATGCTCTCGGACAAATCCCGCCCTGTCATTGAGGCCACCCTGCCGCTGGTCGGATCCCGGATCGGCGACATCACCCCCAAGTTCTACGCACGGCTCTTCGGCGCGCACCCGGAACTGCTGGACGGACTGTTCAGCCGTTCCAACCAGCGGTCGGGCAACCAGCAGCAGGCCCTGGCCGGAAGCATCGCCGCTTTCGCCACGCACCTGGTGAACAACCCCGGAACCCTCCCGGAAACCGTGCTTTCCCGGATCGCCCACAAGCACGCCTCCCTGGGCATCACCGAACCCCAGTACCAGGTTGTCTACGAGCACCTCTTCGCCGCCATCGCGGAGGACCTCGCCGAGGTCATCACCCCGGAAATCGCCGAGGCCTGGACCGAGGTCTACTGGCTCATGGCCGACGCCCTCATCAAGATCGAAAAGGGCCTCTACGCCGTCCAGGCCAACGACAAGATGTGGACCCCGTGGCGCGTTGCCGCGAAGACGCCCGCCGGCACCGGCGCCATGACCTTCACCCTGGAACCGGCCGACGACACCCCGATCACGCCCGCCCTTCCCGGCCAGTACGTCAGCGTCAAGGTCCAGCTCCCGGACGGCCTGCGCCAGGTCCGCCAGTACTCCCTCTCCGACGACGCCGGCACCAGCCGCACCTTCACCACCAAGCTCGACGACGGCGGCGAGGTCTCCCCCGTGCTGCACAACGGCGTCGAGGTCGGCGACATCCTGGAGATCTCCAACCCGTACGGCGAGATCACGCTCAAGGAGGGCGACGGCCCCGTGGTCCTGGCTTCGGCCGGTATCGGCTGCACGCCCACGGCGTCCATCCTGCGGTCGCTGGCTGAGGCCGGTTCCGACCGCCGGGTGCTGGTGCTCCACGCGGAAAGCACGCTGGAAAGCTGGGCCCTGCGCGGGCAGATGACGGACGACGTCGAGCGCCTCGAGGGTGCCGACCTCCAGCTCTGGCTGGAAGAGCCGCAGGCGGGTGCGAACGCCGGCTTTATGTCGCTGCGCGAAGTGGACCTGCCCGCCAATGCCTCGCTGTACCTCTGCGGCCCCCTCCCGTTCATGAAGCACATCCGCAACGAGGCCATCAACGCCGGCATCCCCGCGACGAAGATCCACTACGAAGTCTTCGGCCCGGACATCTGGCTCGCTTCCTAGAGTCAGAGGCGGGAACGACGGCGGCGCCGCACCTTTTCGGAAAAGGTGCGGCGCCGCCGTCGTTGTCTCTGTTTGTCCCCAGCTGATTAGCTGTGGTCCGCCATGCGTTCCTTCAGGCCTTCCAGCTCGGAGCGCAGGGCCTCGGGCAGGGAGTCGCCGAACTTCGCGTACCACTCTTCGATGGAGGCCAGCTCGGCGTCCCACTCCTCGCGGTCGACGCGGACGGCGTCTTCAACGTGGGCGTGGGTCAGGTCCAGGCCGGTGAGGTCCAGCGAGTCGCCGGTCGGCACAAAGCCGATCGGGGTCTCAATGGCGTCCGCCTTGCCTTCCAGACGCTCGATGGCCCACTTGAGGACACGGGCGTTGTCGCCGAATCCGGGCCAGGCGAATCCGCCGTCGGCGGTGCGGCGGAACCAGTTGACCAGGAAGATGTGCGGCAGGCGCTCCGGGTTGGCCTTGCCTGAGACGCTGATCCAGTGCTTCAGGTAATCGCCTGCGTCGTAGCCGATGAACGGCAGCATGGCCATGGGGTCGCGGCGGAGCACTCCGACCTGTCCGGCAGCGGCGGCCGTGGTCTCCGAGGAGAGCGTGGAACCCATGAAGATGCCGTTGGTCCAGCTGCGCGCCTGGGTCACCAGGGGCACAGTGGTCTTGCGGCGGCCGCCGAAGAGGATGGCGGAGAGCTCAACACCCTCGGGGCTGAAGTACTCCTCGGCCAGCATGTCGATCTGCGAGATCGGCGTGCAGAAGCGGGAGTTCGGGTGGGCGGCCGGCTTGTCCGAATCCGGAGTCCAGGAGTTGCCCTGCCAGTCGGTCAGGTGCGACGGAACGTCGTCGGTCATACCCTCCCACCACACACCGCCGTCGTCCGTGAGGGCAACGTTGGTGAAGATGCTGTGGCCCTTGGCGATGGCGCGCATGGCGTTGGGGTTGGTGCCCCAGCCGGTGCCCGGGGCTACGCCGAACAGGCCCGCCTCCGGGTTGGTGGCGCGCAGTTCGCCTTCCTTGCCGATCCGCATCCAGGTGATGTCGTCGCCAAGGGTTTCGACTTCCCAGCCCTCGATGGTCGGATCGAGCAGGGCGAGGTTGGTCTTGCCGCAGGCCGAGGGGAAGGCCGCGGACATGTAGTACGACTTCTTCTCCGGCGAGGTGAGCTTGAGGATGAGCATGTGTTCCGCGAGCCAGCCCTCGTCCCGGGCCATCACGGAGGCGATGCGCAGGGCGTAGCACTTCTTGCCCAGCAGGGCGTTGCCGCCGTAGCCAGAGCCGAAGGACCAGATGGAACGCTCCTCAGGGAAGTGCACGATCCACTTGTCCGGGTTGCAGGGCCACGCGACGTCGGCCTGGCCGGGGGCCAGCGGGGCGCCCAGGGAGTGCAGGGCGGGAACGAAGAACGCGTTCGTCGCCGTGATCTTGTCCAGCACCTCAGTGCCGATGTTGGCCATGATGCGCATGGAGGCGACAACGTAGGCGCTGTCCGTGATCTCCACGCCGAACTTGGGATCTTCGGCATCCAGGTGGCCCATCACGAAGGGGATGACGTACATGGTGCGGCCGCGCATGCAGCCTGCGAACAGGCCGCGAAGCTTCTGCTTCATTTCGGCCGGTGCCATCCAGTTATTGGTGAAGCCGGCGTCACGCTTGTTCTCGGAGCAGATGAACGTCTGCTCTTCAACGCGTGCCACGTCCGCAGGATCGGAGAACGCAGCGAAGGAGTTCGGGAACAGCTCCTGGTTCAGCCTGGTCAGCGTTCCCGCCGCCACGAGTTCATCCGTCAGCCGGGTGTTCTCTTCTTCCGTTCCGTCAACCCAGTGGATCCGGTCGGGCTGGGTAAGTTCTGCAACCTCTTCGACCCATGCCAGCAGGCCAGCATGTGTGGTGGGTGCTTTCTCAAGCAGCGGCAGTCGTGCGAGATCGCCCATTGCGGTTCCCTTCCTCGGGTTCAGTGGTGTGTCCTAAATGCTAGGGCTCTAGACCACTGCATATTTTGAGTCAGACATGGGATGTCCGGGCGGCAAAAAAGCAAAAACCGCGGAAAATCAAGGAAACAGATCTAGCAATTCACCCCTTTTTGTGAGTAAGGTCACATAGACCGGTCTAGTCGTGCAGATTACACGCGTTTCGATTTGGAACTCCACCGGAACTCGCGTAAAGTAATTCGAGGTTCGGGGGTGAACGAAAAACTCCCGGAGCCGAGAATGCGCCCATAGCTCAGCTGGATAGAGCGTCTGTCTACGGAACAGAAGGTCAGGGGTTCGAATCCCTTTGGGCGCACAGAAGAAGAAAGATCCGCACCGGTTCGCCGGTGCGGATCTTTTTTTGTTTCCGTTTGTTTCAGCTACGGACCGGTGCGGCGCCCTCCGGCTGCCTACTTCTCTATGACCTCGTAGATGCGGTGGCGGATGCCGTCGAAATGGTGGGCAAGCCGTTCAGCGGCCAGCGCCTTGTCCCCGCCTGCCACGGCCTCGTAGATGCGGCGGTGCACTGCCGCCATCTCACCGAGGTCCTCGGCACCGGCGCCGACCTCCAGATGGATCTGCCGGTACACCTTCCAGAAGACGGCCAGCAGGCTGATCAGCAGCGCGTTGTTGAGCGGCTCGAACAAGCGCCGGTGAAATTCCGCGTCAGCCTCCACAAACGGCTCCCCGGCGGCGGCGAGTTCCTCCATCCGGGTCACGGACTCCTCAACCGCTGCGAGCTGGCCGGCGGTCATCTTGTCCATCGCGCTGCCGATCAGGCCTGATTCCAGCGCCTGACGGACATCCACCAGCTCCAGCGCCTCATCGCCCTTATGCCGCAGCGACAGCCTGCCACGGAATGTCATGCCGTCCGCCAGCGCATCAAAGTTGCTGGGCGCCACGAACATGCCGAATCCGTGGCGGATCTCGACGACGCCGAGCGCCTGCAGGACCTTGAGGGATTCACGAAGGGTATTGCGGCCCACGCCCAGCGCGAGGGCCAGTTCGTTTTCGGTGGGAAGCGGGTCACCCGCCTCAAGCTCGCGCTCCAGGATGAGGTCCATGATGTCCGCCTGCAGAGCGCGGAGCCGGGCCTGGGCGCTGAAGCGCGCCTTCGAAGCGACGCCTGATGTAGTCATGGTTCCCCTAACCGAGTGTCCTGAACCACTGTGCTGAGTGGGTCACAGAAAACAATATTGGATGTCCCACCTTCTGTTAAGTTCCCGCGCTAAACACGGTCCCGGTTCCCCGCGCGCATCCCCTGCGATTCGTCCCGCGGATCGGGGCCTTCGCCGGGCGTAGTCTGGTGCCATGACGGCCAGAGTTGAACGAGAATTCGATGTCATTGTGATCGGCGCCGGAGCCGTGGGGGAAAACGTCGCGGACCGCGTGGTCCAGGGCAGCCTGACCGCGGTCATCATCGAGGCGGAGCTGGTGGGCGGCGAATGCTCCTACTGGGCCTGCATGCCGTCCAAGGCGCTGCTGCGCCCTGGGACGGCCCTCCATGGCGCACAGACAGTGCCCGGTGCCGGGGAGGCCGTCACGCGCACCCTGGACGCCTCCGCCGTCCTCAAGCGCCGCGACTATTTCACGTCGAACTGGCAGGATGGCGGCCAGGTCAAATGGCTCGAGGACACCGGGATCGAACTGATCAGGGGCCGCGGCCGCCTTACCGGTCCGCGAGCCGTCGAAGTAGCCGGGCGCGACGGTGTCAGCTACCAGCTCGCGGCGAGGCACGCCGTCGTGCTCTGCACTGGTTCTGCCCCCACGGCGCCGCCGGTTGCCGGTCTGGCAGGGCTTGGATATTGGACCACCCGCGAGGCCACGTCCGCACGCAGCATTCCGCGCAGCCTGGTGGTCCTCGGCGGCGGGGTGGCCGGGACGGAGCTGGCGCAGGCTTTCGCCCGGCTGGGCTGCGCTGTGACGCTCGTGGCGCGCGGCGGGCTGCTCAGCATGTATCCCAAGGATGCCGCAGACCTGGTGCTGGCCGGTTTGCGGGCCGACGGCGTGGACGTCCGCCTCAACACCGGCACGGAGCGGGTCAGCAAGGGCGGAGGCGGCTCCTTCACCGTTGACCTGGCCGACGGCGACAGCATCACGGCTGAACGCCTCCTCGTTGCCACCGGCCGCCACCCTGCGCTGGACGGGCTGGGGCTGGAAACAGTGGGGCTTGGTTCCACCGACGGCAAAGTGCCGCCGCTCCGTACGGACACCACGGGCCTGGTGGCGGGGATCGACGAAGGCGCCGGCACCGACGGCGACGGCGACGGCGGCTGGCTCTACGCCGTGGGAGACGCGGCCGGCCGGGTGATGCTGACGCACCAGGGCAAATATTCGGCGCGGGCTACGGGAGATGCCATCGCGGCGCGGGCCAAAGGCGAGCTGAAGGGGGCGCCGGAGCCGTGGAGCCGCTTCGCGCAGACCGCCAACGAGCATGCCGTGCCCAACGTCGTGTTCACCGACCCTGAGCTGGCCAGCGTGGGCCGGTCCGCGGAGCAGGCACAGAAGGACGGCTACCGGGTCTCCTCAGTGGAGCTTCCCATCAGCGTCGCGGGGTCTTCGCTGCATTCGGAACACTACGCGGGCTGGGCCCAGCTGGTGGTGGACGAGGACCGGAAGGTGCTCCTCGGCGCTACCTTCGCCGGCCCGGACGTGGCGGAACTCCTGCACGCCGCCACCATCGCGGTGGTGGGCGAGGTGCCGCTGGACCGGCTGTGGCACGCCGTGCCGTCCTATCCCACGGTCAGCGAAGTGTGGCTGCGCCTGCTGGAGGAGTACGGACTCTGACTGTTTGGTCACACCTCGCCCAATCTATTTGAACTGACCAGTCAGTTTAGTTAGCCTTGTAGCAGACACCCACTGCGAAAGGCTTCCATGCTCTCGGTTCGACAGCTTCACGTGAACGGCCGGCGGGACGATCTGCTCCCTCCCACGTCGCTCCAGGCTCGGCGCGGCGAACTGCTCCTGGTTTCCGGCACGCGCCAGGACCAGAGGACCGCACTGGCGCTCGTCCTGAGCGGGCGGATGAAACTCTCCTCCGGCGAGCTCCTGTGGGACGGCCGGGCGAAGACGAAGCACCTCCGGGCGGCCAGCTCGCTCGTGGACGCGCCGGGCGTCAACGAACCGGAACAGCACCTGAGCGTGCGGGATCTCGTCACGGAAGACCTTGCGCTGATCCCGCGGCGCTATCGCGGCGCACTCCTCAGCAAACCGTGGCTCAAGGTCAACCGGTTCGAGGACATCGCCGGTCTCTGGACGGAACAGCTGGCCCCGGCCAAGCGCATCGAACTGCTCACCGCCCTCGCGCTCGCCAACCCGCACACGGACCTTCTGGTGGTGGACTCCCCCGACCGCCATAGCGCGGATCCCGCGGACTGGCTGCCGCGGCTCCGGGAGCTGGCGTACGACGGCGGCCGGCCGCTCGCCGTCGTCGCCACCGTGGCTGCCCTCCCGGAGACCTGGACGGGCCCCGGCGCGGTGATCGGCAACGCTGTGCCGGACAAAGACTCCAGCCCCGAAAACGAAACAGAGGACGCAAAGTGACTGTGCTGCGGCTGGCCCGCTCCGAACTCAAGCGCATGACCGGCGGGCTGCTGCCCAAGCTGACCGTCCTTGCCCTGACCATGGTTCCGCTCCTGTACGGCGCGGTGTATCTGTATGCCAACTGGGATCCGTACAGCAACCTGGACCAAATCGATGCGGCCCTGGTAGTGGAAGACACCGGCGCCACCTCCAGCGACGGGACGCAGCTGCAGGCTGGCCGGACCGTGGCGGACAGCCTGGTGGACGGGCACGTGTTCAACTGGCAGTCCGTGGATTCCGCCGAGCAGGCTGACCAGGGCGTCAGCAGCGGCAAGTATGCCTTCGCCCTCAAGATTCCAAAGGATTTCTCCGCCAACCTCGTTTCCCCCGGCAGCTTTGACGCCGCCAACCAGGCCATGCTCAACGTGACCACCAACGACGCCAACAACTACCTCCTGAGCACCATCGTGGACAAGCTGACCACGGCCGTCCACTCAAGCGTGGCCAAGGAAGTGGGCGAGGAAACCGCCAACCAGCTGCTCACCGGCTTCGGCACCATCCACACCCAGATGGTCAAAGCCGCCGACGGCGCCGGCCAGCTTTCTGACGGCGTGACCAGGCTCCACGACGGCACGGTCACCCTGCATGACGGCACCTCGCAGTTGAGCGCCGGCGTCGGTGAGCTCTATGCCGGACAGGTTAAGCTGCGCGACGGCGCCACCCAGCTGGACGCCGGCGCGGCCCGGCTCAGCGACGGACTCGGGCAGCTGAAGGATAAGACAGCCTCGCTCCCCGCAGACTCACAAAAGCTGGCCGACGGTGCCGCGCAGGTCGCAGCCGGAAACGCCACGTTGAACACCAAGGTGCAGGACGTCGTCGGTCAATTGAACGCCGCGGACCAGGGGCTGCGGAACCGTGTGGTGGAGTCAAACGGCAGGCTGCTGGCCGCCGGAATCATCACCCAGGCGCAGGCGGACAGCATTCTCGCGGACTTCGACGCGGCAGCAGCCTCCGGGCCGGTGGCTGACACCAAGGCGAAGATCCAGTCCGACGCCGCGCAGATCCAGCAGCTCGCGGACGGCTCCGCCGCCGTCAGTGCCGGTGCCGCCAAACTGGCAGCGGCCACGCCCGCCCTGACGGGCGCCATCGCCCAGGCGTCCGCCGGCGCGGACCAGCTCCATACCGGGACTTCTGCCTTGGCGGCCGGCGAACAAAGTGCCGTTGACGGCACCGCGAAGCTCGCCGAAGGTGCCGGCGCGCTCGACGGCGGTGCGGCACAGCTTGAGGACGGCGCCGCCACGGCCGCCAGCGGGGCAGGCACCCTGGCCTCGGAACTGGCCAAGGGGGCCGGCCAGGTGCCCAACCCCGATGACGCGCAGAAGAGCAGCCTGTCCAAGGTGATGGCTGATCCAGTGGCCGTCAGCAATATCTCGCAGGCGAAAGCCGGGTCCTACGGGGCAGGCCTGGCGCCCTTCTTCCTTACCCTTGCCCTCTGGATCGGCATCTTCATGCTGATCCAGGCCATGCGGCCCATTACGCAGCGGGCGCTGGCGTCCAACGCGCCGTCATGGAAGATCGCCCTGGGCGGCTGGCTGCCGTTCCTCGCCGTCTCGGTCGTCCAGGCGAGCCTGCTTACCCTGGTGGTGGACGTGGCGCTGGGCCTCAACCCCGCCCACCCGGTGCTGATGTGGCTGTTCATGCTGGCGGCCGCGATGGCGTTCAGTGCCATCATCCAGGGCGTCGTCGCACTGCTTGGGTCCCCGGGGAAGCTGGTGGTGCTGATCCTGCTGGTGCTCCAGCTGGTGTCATCCGGCGGCACCTTCCCCTGGCAGACCACTCCCCCGCCCCTGCACGTGGTGCATGAGATCCTCCCCATGGGCTACGTGGTGACCGGCATGCGGCACCTGATCTACGGCGCGGACCTGTCCATGATCCTGCCAACCGTGGCGGGCCTGTTTGGCTACACTGTGCTGGGGGCCGCGCTGTCAACGCTGGCCGTCCACAAGCACAAGTTCTGGACCTTGAAGTCCCTGAAACCGGAGATCGCCGTATGAGCATGCAGGAAGCCGGCGAAAAGAAGCTCCGGCCGGCCCGTACGAATGCCACCAAGCAGAAGTTGTTCGATGCCTCCATGGAGCTGATCGGAGAGCGTGGCGCGGCCGGGGTCACCGTGGACGAGATCGCGGCGGCAGCAGGCGTCTCCAAAGGCACCGTGTACTACAACTTCGGCAGCAAGTCCGATCTGATCGCCCAGCTGCTGCGCCACGGCGTGGACATCCTGCATGCCCGGCTGCTGAGCGTGCAGGACTCCTCTGCCGATCCGTTGGCGGCCATGGACGGAATGATCGGCCAGGCCATGGACTTCATGGCCGAGTACCCGTCCTTTGCCCGGCTTTGGGTCAGTGAGAACTGGCGGATTCCCAGCGAATGGCAGGACACCTTTGCCGAGCTCCGCGGCCGCCTCCTCGAAGTGATCGGCGCCGCCATCGAGCGCGTCGCGGCGCAGTACCCCGTGGATGAATCCATCTCTCGGGGCAGCCTGGAAACGGCCATCTTCGGCGCCTGCTTCGTGGTGGGCCTGGACCGCCAGACCTACAACCCCGAACGCACCCGCGAACAAAGTGTTGCGGCCATTATGGCAATCATGCGTGGCTACGTCCGGAAGTAGCCCGCATCGGGGAAGATTAGTCACATGCGCCACATGGGTAACAGCGGAAGGACAGCCATCGTTGCGGCTTTCGCCGCTGCGGTCCTCCTGGTGCTCTCCGCGATCACGCTTGAAGAGGCCGTGCTGTACACGTTCCTCGGGGCCGTGGCGGTGGGATACCTTGCCTCGGTCATCCAGGTGGTGGCCCGGGGACGCAACCTGGCCCTCCTGGCGGGAGGCGTCGGGACCAGCCTGTTCATCGGGTTCGCCATCGCCTTCCTCCGCATGTGGGGACTGGCGTTCACGGCCGAGCCGGACTCGCTGGGAGCGGCTGTCACCACCCAGGACTCCGACATCTACTTCTACCTCGCCGCTGTTTCCGGCGTCGGAACGCTCCTGGTGCTCTTCGCCGGCGCTGTGTGGCCAGCCGGCAAGCGGCTCCGGTCCGGCCGCGATCAGTCCAGGCGCACGCAGCCGGTCCGGCGCAAGCCCGCAACCGCTGCCCGGCGGCCAGCGGCCCGTCCGGCCGCGGGCACCACTTACGGGCGCGTCCCCGCGTCCCGGTCAGGTGCCGTCCGCGCTCCGGCGGCCAAGCGGGCGCCGTCGGCGGCGGCCAAGTCGCCTAAATCCCCGGCAAAGGCCGCATCACGGCGTTGAGCATGCCATCGTCGCTGGCCCGAGGTGGCCCCGTTCCGGCCCGGCCGGAGTACGGCGATAGCAACCCCGGCCAACAGGAGGAGTCCGCCAGCCACCTCGGCCGGTGAAGGGACCTCGCCCAGGACCAGCCACGCCGTCGTCATTCCCACCACCGGGACAAGCAGGGTGAAGGGAACCACCGCCGACGACGGATACATGCCCAGGAGCCAGTTCCAAATTCCGTAACCCACCAGGGACCCAAGGACTGCCGTGTAGATGGCGCTCAGGATGGTGACCACTTGCAGGCCGGCCAAGGTCCCGCCCACGGCGGCCGGGCCGTCGATCAGCAGTGAGAGGCCGATCAGGGGCAGCGGAACCACCGCACCGGACCATACAACGAGCCCCAGGCCGGAGGATGCCCTGGCCTGCCGGGCAATGATGTTGCCGGCCGCCCAGGACAGCGCCGCCGCCAGGACAATGATCAGGGGAAGGACAGGGGCCACCATGCTGCGGCCCACTGCCACCACCGCGAGGCCGGCCACCCCGAGGACGACGCCGGTGAACTGCCTGCCGCTGGGACGTTCCCCCAGGATTCCGGCAGCCAGCAGAACGGTAAGCAACACCTGCGCCTGCAGTACCAGGGAGGCCAGCCCTGCAGGCATGCCCAGCGCCATGGCCAGGTAGAGGAGTCCGAATTGTCCGGCACTCATGAAGAGGCCGACGCCGAGGATGGCCCGCCAACTGACAGCGGGCCTGCGGATGAAGAAGATCCAGGGGAAGACAACCAGGATGAAGCGCATGGCTACAAAAAGCAGGGGCGGCACTTCCATGCCGTCTGCGTGCAGGCCGAGGTCGATCGCAACGAAATTGGCGCCCCACAGGACGGCCACAAGGACCGCCAGTGCGGAATGTCGAAGGTTCACTCTGCGGGCTGCGGGTTCAGGAAGTCCGTGTCACCGGGCTCGTTCTCAGAGATTCCGGGGCCGCTCTCCGGGAGTCCCGTCCCCACGGCGGTCAGGCACGTCGTCACGGACCGCGTCGCGGTCGGCAACATCGCGCTCCGTCGCATCACGGTCGGCATCCTCACCCTGGCGAGGTGTTCCCGACTCAGGTGTGCCCGGCTCGGTGGTGCGCGGCTCGGTGGTGCGCGGTTCAGTGGTGCGCGGTTCAGTGGTGCGCGGTTCAGGTGTGCCCGGGGCGGCGGGGACGGCGTCTCCGCGCCCGCGGGTTCCGGCTTCGGCGCGCGTCTGCGGCTCGGCAGGAGTGGTCTCAACGTGCCGGTCGGTGTCGTGCCGGTCGGCTTCGTGCCGGTCCGCGTCATGGCGGTCGGCATCAGGCCGCTCAGCGGTGACTACGTCCGGATCAACCTCGTCGGCTTTACGCAGCTGCTCCTGCGACGAGGCCCGCACACGTTCGGCTTCTGCTTGCTTCTCGCGGGCGTCGCGGCGCAGGCGCTCTGCCTCGACTTCGGCCTGCTTGGCGTCGGCTTCGGCACGTGCTGCTTTGGCCTCGCGTTCCCGCGCTCCAAGCTCGTCGGCCATGGCTTTTTCACGGATCTCCGCGGCCCGGTTCCGGTCCGCCTCCAGCTTGCGCTTCCGGTTGAAGAACAGCACCGCGGCAATGATCGCAGCCACCACCACGACACCGATAATGATCCCCACAAGCTGTCCTGAGTCCACGTTGTTCTCCTCTTAACCGGGCACTGATGAATATCTCCAGTAAACATCACAAACCCCGCACTGGCCATGAACCGCACGCCAGCGGGCAGGGTTTTCCTAATGCGCCCGGGGCACCTTGAACCGCGTAAGCCGGGCGTCCTGGCCGTCCAGTTCAGCCCAGGTTTTTTCCGTTTCCAGCACGGTCAGTCCGCTGGTGGGAAACCGGGTGGCGGCGTCCATGTAGGCGTCGTGGTTGGAATCGCGGGACGCCAGGTGCATGGCAAGGTCCTGGACGCCGGGCATGTGGGAGATCACCATCAGCGTGGTCACGGTGTCCGGGACATGGTTGATGACCTTCAGCATGCGCAACGCGGAGGCGCCGTAGAGGCCGTCCTCGAGTTTCGGCGTCGGGGCTTGGTCCCCCAGTTCAGCGCACACCCACGTGCACGTCTGCCGGGTCCGGAGCGCGCTGGAGCAGAGGATGAAATCGGGAATCACTCCGTGCTTGCGCAGCCATTTGCCGGCCAGCGGAGCTTCACGGTGTCCGCGCTCTTCCAGCGGACGCTCGTGGTCCGGCACGCCTCCGGGCCAGTCTGCCTTGGAGTGCCGCATGAGGATCAAACGCCTGATGTGATGCTCGCTCATGCATCAATCCTAGTGCGGCGGCCCTGCCCCGCAGGGCACGGCCGCCCTGCACAGGGTTTAGTCGTCCAGGACGAAGGTCACTTCCAGCACGACGTGCCAGGCGACGACGGCGCCGTCAGCGATTTCGACTTTCTGCTCCTTGACCCACGCCCCCGTGACACCCCGAAGTGTCTTGTTGGCGCGTTCGATGCCCTCCTTGATGGCGGCATCAAACGACGTCTTGGAATTTGCGCTCAGGGTGGTAATGCGTGCTACAGACATAGTTCCTCCTGATAGTCGGATAAACGATCAGAGCCTACGCCGCCGGACCCCAGGCCAACAGGGCCATTGGGCCATATGAACTAAGCCGCGGAGGCACATACACAGAGGTCCGAACGCGCAAAGAGCCGTCCAGCCAAGTGAGGGCGCTGCAGCGTAGCGGCACATCCCGAAAGCGCCGTTGTTGCGTGAGGAACGAGTGCAGGCGCCGAGGGATCGTGCCGCGAAAGCGAAAGCGCCCGTCCCCAGTCAAGGGAACGGACGCTTTGCGCAGGATTGAAGACTAGTGTCCCGCGCCTGAAATTCGGTTCAGAAGTCGGCCGATGGATTCGAGGATCTGTTCTGCTGTCTTGGTCCAGG
>NZ_JARCCY010000044.1:0-40681 GCF_039907775.1 Arthrobacter sp. CC3 | reverse complement strand
CGTCTGGCACCGCACTACCAGCCCCAAACAAGTCCTGGAACACTCAACCTGGCGACGAAAACACCAACACCGCGCACGACATAGTCATTACAAAACCCGCGGACACACCCCATAAACGCGACTGTAGTACTAGGCCGGCTTCGCCTCAAGCACGTATGACTTCAGGTCATCGAGCGTCTGCTGCATGTGCGCGTCCATGGCGCTGCGGGAGCGTGCGGCGTCCCGCGATTCAAGTGCCTCGGCAATGGTCCTGTGGTGGCCGATGGCATGCTCCTGGATCTCCCGGAACTTGGACGTTTCGGTCCGGCGCTTCTCCAGCACGCGGTGCAGCGGCTCAAACAGGACGGCGACAAAAACGTTCTCGGAGGCGCGGAGGATGACGTCGTGGAATGCGAGGTCGGCTTCCACGAAACCCGGCAAATCGTCGGAGTCATGCGCCTTGCGCATGGCGGCCACGTAGCCATGCAGAATCCCGATGTCCGCGTCGCTGATGCGGCTCGCCGCCAGTTCGCATGCGCCCGTTTCCAGCATCCTGCGGAGTTCAATCAGCTGGATGGCGGCGGAGGCATCATTCACGCCCTCTGACGCCGCGCGGAGCACTGCTTCGAGGGATGCCCAGCGGTTGAGCGGGTTGACGAATGTGCCCCGCCCGCGCTCCACACTCAGGATGCGCTGCGCCTCCAGCGTCTTCATGGCTTCCCGCACGGTCATCCGGCTGACCTCATGCTTCGCGCTGAGCTCCAGCTCCCCCGGGACGCTGGAGCCCGGGGGAAACTCGCCGGCAATGATCCGGTCGAGGAGCTCATCGGCCACCACGCCGACCAGTGATTTACGTGCCAATTTTCCCCCGTTCAGCGGTGAGCGACGATTTGTCCGACAAGTCTACTTGCGCGTCCCTGTGCCTTGTGCCACACTAGCATTCAAATGTTAGATGTCTGACATCTTACAAATACCTAACCGCAGCAGAGATTTCATACACAACGGAGTGCAAAGTGCCCCTTGAAGCAGATGTACTGGCAGCCTTCCCGGCAGAGGTCCAGATTCCCGCTGAGCTGGTTGCCGACGCTGTAGCGGCGTCTTCGGCAGCCTCCCCCCGCGTGCTTGTAGTGCTCGACGACGACCCCACCGGCACGCAGTCCGTTGCGGACCTGCCCGTGCTCACCCGCTGGGACGTTGCCGACTTCACCTGGGCCTTCTCCCACATCCGGGAAAACAACCTCAAGTCCGCCGTCTACGTCCTGACCAACACCCGTAGCCTGGATCCGGCTGAGGCCGCGGCACGGAACGAAGAAATCGTCCGCAACGCGCTGGCCGCAGCCGGGAACACAGCCGGCCCCGCGGGCGGAGAAGCACTGCGCCTCGGTTTCGTCAGTCGCAGCGACTCCACCCTCCGCGGCCACTACCCGCTGGAACCTGACGTCATTGCAGCCACTGTCGCCGCCGAGACCGGCGAGGGCACCGACGGCGTAGTGATCGTTCCGGCATTCCCCGACGCCGGCCGCGTCACCATCGGCGGTGTGCATTACATGCGCGGCACCGGGGCGGAGGCGGGCACGCTCACCCCCGTGGCCGAGACTGAATTCGCCAGGGACGCAAGCTTCGGGTTCGCCAACTCCGAAATGGCCAAGTACGTCGAGGAGAAGTCGCAGGGCCGGTTCGCCGCTGACTCCGTGATTGTCCTGGACCTCAACATCATCCGTGCCGGTGCTGCCGCTGCGGACCCGGCCATCTCCGCCAAGGCCATTGCGGACGCCATCGAATCCGCCACCGATTCCACGCCGATTGTGGCCGACATCGTCACCGAGAATGACTTCCGTGCCCTGGCCCTCGGCCTGGAAGAAGCAGAACGCCGTGGCAAGAAGCTGCTCTACCGCGTGGGTCCGCCCTTCGTCCGTGGCCGCATCGGCCAGGAAATCCGCGCCCAGCTCACCGGCGAAGAGGCCTATGCCGGCAACACCCCGTCTGAAGCCGGCGGGCTCATCGTGGTGGGCTCCCACGTCGGTGTCACCACCCGCCAGCTCAAGGCACTCACTGAACAGCACAGCGCGGCACGCATCGTGGAGATCGACGTCGAGAAGCTTCTTGGCGATAGCGCCGGCAGCTACCTGGACGAGACGGTGGACGCGGTGGTGGAGTCGCTGCGCACCGGCGACGTCATCGTGCACACCAGCCGCCTCCTGATCAAGACGGACGACGCCGCCGAAAGCCTGCGGATCGCACGCACGGTGTCCGCCGCCGTCGTCGCCGTCGTGAACCGCACGCTCAAGACCTTCCCGCCGCGTTTTGTGATCGCCAAGGGCGGCATCACGTCCTCGGACGTCGCCGCGCACGGCCTGGAAATCCGCCACGCGATCGTCCGCGGCCCCATGCTCCCGGGCATCGTCAGCCTATGGGAGCCGGTGGACGGCCCCGCCAAGGGCATCCCGTACATCGTCTTCGCCGGCAATGTGGGCGACGACCAGTCCCTCGCGGACGTTACGCGCAAGCTCAGCAACACCTTCTGAATCCCGACATAATTTCAATGGAGAACACCATGACCAGCAGCAACTACACCATCACCGTCCTAGGCCTTGGCGCCATGGGCCTGCCCATGGCCACCCGCCTCGCGTCCGAGCTGACCGTCCACGGTTTCGACATCGCCGAAGCCCGCCTGGAGCTCGCTGCGGCAGCAGGCATCAAGACCTTCGCCTCCGCCCGCGAGGCTTCCGAAGGCGCCGACGCGCTCCTTCTGGCAGTCCGCAACGGCGAGCAGCTCAACGATGTCCTCTTCGGCGAGAACGGCGTGGCCTCCGTGCTCAAGCCGGGCGCCGTCGTGATCCTCGGCAGCACCGTGGGCACCGACGCCATACCCGCCACCGTGGACCGCCTGGCCGAATACGGCGTCGAACTCGTCGATGCTCCGCTTTCCGGCGGCCCGAAGCGCGCCGGTGAAGGCGACCTGCTGATCGTGGTGGGCGCCTCTCCCGAGGCCCGGGAAAAGGCCCGCCCGGCCCTGGAACTGCTGGCCTCCACCCTCACCGTGGTGGGCGACAAGCCCGGCGACGGCCAGGCGCTCAAGACCGTCAACCAGCTGCTCTGCGGCGTCCACATCGCTGCAGCCGCCGAAGCCCTGGCCCTGGCCGACGCCCTCGGCCTGGACCAGGAGAAGACCCTCAAGGCCCTCGAAGCCGGTGCAGCGGGTTCGTTCATGCTTTCCAACCGCGGCCCGCGCATCCTGGAGGCCTACAACGAGGAAGGTGCCGAGGTGCTGAGCCGCCTGGACATCTTCGTCAAGGACATGGGCATCGTGGGCAAGGCCACCCGTGCCGCCGGCCTGGCCGCCCCCGTTGCCGCCGCGGCCGAGCAGCTGTACCTCCTGGGCCAGGCCCAGGGCCTCGCCGCGGCGGACGATTCCGCCGTCATCAAGGTTGTCGCCCCCACGAAGCGCACCGCATAATCCCCAACTAGAGCCCGACGACGGCGGTCCCCCCTCCGTCGTCGTCGTCGAACCACCTCGCCAGGCGTTGCCGGCGACGTCAAAGGAGACAATTCCCCATGAACCCCCTGATGAACTCCTTGATGGTGCGGGCCGCTGATGCCCCCGCCATCAAGCCGGCCGTGGAGCTGGGCACTCCGCTGCTGCTGACCATCGCCGCTCTCGGCATCGCACTCCTGCTGGTCATGATCATCCGCTTCAAGATCCAGGCCTTCGTGGCCCTGCTCACCGTCAGCATCCTCGTGGCCATCGCATCGCAGATTCCGCTGAAGGACGTCTTCACCGTCGTGGCCACCGGCGTGGGCGGCACCATGGGAAAGGTCGCACTGCTGATCGCCCTCGGCGCCATCCTGGGCCGGATGATCGAGGTGTCCGGTGGCGTCCAGTCGCTGGCCTCCCACTTCACCGCGAAGCTCGGTGCCAAGCGCGTGGCAGTGGCACTCACCGCCGTCGGCTTCCTGGTGGCCATTCCGGTGTTCTTCGAGGTTGGCGTGATCGTCCTGGTCCCGATCGTCTACGCGTTCGCCAAGATCGCCAAGGTCCACCCGGTGAAGTTCGGCCTGCCCATGGCCGGCATCATGCTGTCCATCCACGTCGCCGTGCCGCCGCACCCAGGCATCGTCGCCGGGGCAGGCGTCTTCGGAGCCGACATCGGGCTCATCACGCTGATCTCCCTGCTCATCTGCATCCCCCTCGGGTTCCTCTCCTACTGGGTTGCCAGCATCATGAACCGCAAGGAATACGAGCTCCTCCCCAGCGTCAAAGCACAGGTTGACGAGTTCGGTTCCGCTTCCCTGGTGCACGTTGGCCACGACGGCCCCGGCGCCCAGGCTGTTGCTCCGCCGCGGCCCGGCCTGATCATCTTCCTCATCGCCGCACCCATCGTGCAGATCCTCCTGGGCACTGTGGGCACCCTGACCATCAGCAAGGACAACTTCTGGTACGGCGTGGCCGCGTTCGTCGGCAACCCGTTCCTTGCCCTGCTCGTGGCAGTTGGCCTGTCGTTCTTCCTGCTGGCGGTCCGCCGCAACTGGTCGCTGCGCGAAACCGGCGAGATCTTCGAAGGCGCACTGCCTCCCATCGCCTCCATCCTGATGGTGGTTGCCGCCGGCGGTGTGTTCGGCGAAGTCCTGCGCACCTCAGGCATCGGCGCGGCCCTCTCGCAGACCCTGGACCACCTGGGCCTGCCGCTGATCGTCCTCGGCTTCATCATTTCCCTGGCGCTCCGTGCAGCGCAGGGCTCCGCAACCGTGGCCATCGTCACCACTGCGGGCCTGCTCACCTCGGCCGTGGCTGAAGGCGGCTACACGCCCGCCCAGATCGCCGTACTGGTCATCGCCATCGGCTTCGGATCTTTGGGCCTGTCCCACGTGACTGACGCCGGCTTCTGGACCGTGGTCCGGTACTACGGCCTCACCGTGTCCGACGGCCTCCGCACTTGGACCGTTCTGACCACCATCCTGGGCCTGGCCGGCTTCGCCCTGACCTTCGTCGCCTGGATCCTGGTGGGAGGCCTGAGCGCCTGATGCGAGCCCGACTCGACCACCTGGTGGTTTCGGCCCTGCAGCAGGGCGCCGCCGTGCCGGCCTTCACCTGCTACGACTTCACCACAGCCCTGGCCGTGGTGGAGGCAGCGGAAGAGGCCGGCCGCGGAGCCATCCTGCTGGTGGCTCCCAAGACCGCCGCAACCCCGAACGGGCTGCGCCTCATCACCGCGCTCCGCGGCCTGGCCGACTCCGCCAGCGTCCCGATTGCCGTGCAGCTGGACCACGCCTCCGATCTTCGGGTGATCGCCGACGCCGTCGCAGCGGGGGCGGACTCGGTCTTAGCAGACGGTTCGTCGTTGCCCTATGAGGACAACATCGCCCGGGTCCGCGAGGCGCGGGCCGTGCTGGCGGCGCAGGGCCATGCCGACGTCGTGATCGAAGCGGAACTGGGCGGGCTCGCCGGTGACGAGGACCGTGCCTTTGGTGCGGACGCCTCGGGCCCGTTGACGGACGGCAGCGTCGCCACAGGCGCGGATGCCGGCACCGCCGGGCTGACCGACTCCGCCCAGGTGGAGGACTTCGTGGCCCGCACCGGCGCCCAGTTGCTGGCCGTGGCCGTGGGCAATGTGCACGGCAGGTACAAGGGGGAGCCGCAGCTGCGGTGGGACGTGCTGCAGGACATCGCCGTGCGGACCCACATCCCGCTGGTGCTGCACGGTGCGTCCGGAATCCCGGCCGAAGAGCTGGTCAAGGCCGCCGCCATGAACGTGGGCAAGGTGAACTTCAACACCGAACTCCGCACCGGTGTGCTGGCCACGCTGGAAGCCGAAACCGGTCCCCACCGCGCCGACGGCGAGAACCTCCAGGGACTCCTCGGGAAGTGGAACGCCTCGGCCAGGGACTTCGCCACCGGCGCCCTGTCCACCCTCATGAAGTAGCGGAACGGTAAAACTCCCAACGGGGGAGGCTAGGATCGAGCCATGATCCCGGCCTCCCTCGTTTTCGCGTTTGTCGCTGCCCTGCTGCATGTCTACATCTTCACGATGGAGTCCGTCACCTGGACCCGGCCGGCCACCTGGAAGCGCTTCGGCGTCGCCTCACAGGCCGACGCCGAAACCACCCGTCCGCTGGCCTACAACCAGGGCTTCTACAACCTGTTCCTGGCCGTCGGCGCGCTCATCGGCGCGGGCGCGGTCATCCTCGGCCAGCCGGTGGTCGGCTGGACCCTCATCTTCGCGTCCTGCGGTTCCATGCTGCTGGCGGCCGCCGTCCTCGCCCTGACCGGGCGGAAGTACCTCCGCGCGGCCGCCACGCAAGGCACGACGCCGCTGCTCGCCGTGGTGCTCGGCCTCCTGGGGCTGCTGCTCGGCTAAGCCCGCTCCGATGCGCCGCCCGGCGTAGCTTCTGGTCCTTGACGGACGCCCGGCGGACAATGGACAGTACGCAGGGAATCGTTCCGCCTCGGTAGGGAGCGCAATGGGTGGTCCGCAGCAGCCGCAGCAGGCAGGCGCCGGGCAGGTTGTGCCCGCACCGGACCGCGACACCGTGATCGACCTTGTCCGCTTCTTCTGCCTGGCACTGGTAGTGGTGGGACACACCATGATGGTCAGCCCGGTACTCCACCCTGACGGCACAGTGACCACCGAAAACACGCTCGCGCTGCAGGACTGGTTCGAGCCCATCATCTGGATCTTCATGGTGATGCCGCTGTTTTTCGTGGCCGGCGGCATCACCGGGCTGCAGTCCTGGCGGCGGCTCAAGGCGCGCGGCGGCAGCGGACTGGAGTTCGCCCAGGCCCGGCTGTTGCGCCTGATCCGGCCGGCCGCCGCCCTGCTGGCCGTGATGTTCGCCGGGCTGTGGGCGGCCCGCCTGTCCGGCGTGGAACCACAGGTGGTGGAACTGATCGTCACCGGCGCCGGAATGCCGCTCTGGTTCCTGGCGGCGTACCTGGCGGCCCAGCTGAACATCCCCCTGCTGGCGGCGCTCCATGACCGTTCCCCCTTGCTGTCACTGGCTGGATTAACCGCGCTCGTGGTGGCAGTCGACTGCTTCCGCGGTACCCTGCCGCTGCTGGCGTACGCCAACATCCTGTTCCTCTGGTGCGCCGTCCAGCAGCTGGGGTTCGTGCTCGCCGACGCGCCCCGGGAGAAGACCCGAGCCTCCACACTTTTAGGCATTATCATCGCCAGCAACCTCCTGCTGGGGTTGGTGACGGGCCTGGGGCTGTACCGCGGCAACATGCTGGTGAACTTGAACCCGCCCAACTTCTGCCTGCTGCTGCTTGGAGCGGCCCAGGCTGCGGCGCTCCAGCTCGCCCGGCCGGTGCTCATGGGTGTTGCGTCGGCGCGGTGGGTCCGGGCCGTGGTGGGGCTGGCCGGACGGCACGCCATGACCGTCTACCTGTGGCACCTGCCGCTGCTGGCAGCCATGTCCGGGCTGCTTCTGCTGACCGATTTCCCCAAGCCGTCGGCCGGGACCGCAGCATGGTGGTGGTCGCGTCCGCTGGTCCTGCTCGGCGTCATCGCGCTCCTGCTCCCGGTGCTGGCAGTGTTCGGGCGGCTGGAAGAACGTCCGACGGCGTCTGTCCACTCCCGCCGCCGGTCTCCCGCCGCGGTGGTGACCGCCGTCGTCGTCGTTTTTGTGCCGGTGGCCGACGCGGCGCTCAACGGGCTGACGCTCGCCCTGCTGGGCGGGGGAGCGGCGTGCTTCGCCCTGGCGGTTCTCCTGCTCGGCCGGATTCCGCCGCGTCCAGCCACGCCGGGAGGCCGTAGCGGACCATTGCCACAGGCGCCTTTAAGTGCCAATGTCGAACCATGACGGAGAACACCGTATCCAGCGAAGACACGTTCAGTCCGGACGTCACCACCATCCGGAATGATGACCTGCACCGCTACGAACTGCGTGTCGGCGGGAAGCTGGCGGTCGAGTCGCGCTTCGTGGACAGACCCGGGCATGTGGACTTCATCCACACCGACACGGCGGCGGAATTCAAGGGACAGGGGCTGGCAAAGGTGCTGGCCCATTTCGCCCTCGATGACGTGGTGTCCGCAGGGAAGCGGATCATCCCGCATTGCCCCTTCATCTACGCCTACTTGAAGAAGCACGACGCCTACGAACAGTTCATCGACTGGCCCGAGCAGCCGCCCACGGACCAAATAACCGCGTCCTAGCGTTGGGCCCCCGCCTGGGGAAGGGCAGGCTTAGTCGTCGAAGTGCGTGGCCGGCGCCTCCGGGGCGAACGATGCCACGAGCTTTTCCGCCACGTCACGAAGCTTCAGGTTCCGGCCGCTGGAAGCCTTGGTGAGGATGGACATCGCTTCCGCCTGCGAACACCGGTTCTGGCCCATGATGATGCCGGCTGCAAGGTCGATGGCGGTGCGGGACTCCATGGCCGCCCGCAGGTCCGCGGCCAGCTTTTGCTGCATGCCGATTCTTACCGCAAGGCGGAGCGCCTTCTCGGCCTGGGCGGCAAACTGTTCGGCTTTCCGGACCGCGGCGGCGTCGAAGATGTCCGGGGCCGCACCAAAAACGTTCAGTGCAGCGGCAGCGCCGGCGTCAAGCGTCAGCGGTACTCCGAGCACGCTGAACTGCCCCATGGAGGCAATGGCGTGGCCGTATTCCGGCCAGCGGGGGTCCGTGCGGGTGTCCCGCACCAGTACCGTGGTGCCCGTCGTCATGGCGTGGAGGCACGGGCCTTCGCCGAAGCCGTGCTGGATCTCGTCGAAAAGGCGGGCCGCAGGGTTGCTCCAGGCCGCCGTTGTGGTTCTGTGGTGCCGGCTCAGGGTCACGGCGCAGGAAACATCCCGGCCAAGGGCGCGTGAGAGGGCGGCAGCTGAAAGCTCACAAAGCTCCGCGAGGAAACCGTTAACGTCGTCGCTGTTGATGACCAGATCCTGCAGCTGTTCGGCCACGGATGCGTCCAGCTTGATCTCATCCATCCTCCAAGTCTAGGTCCGGTGGGAAGTGTAAGACCCGGCGCGGAGGGCGGCTTGTGGCCCGGTCAACAATTTCGTATGGTTTAGGTGAGTTATGAAGCTGGCTCTTGGATGTCTCTGTGGGAGAACCCTTGAACCATAAACTGCGTGTGCTGGTCCGTGTGGACATTGATCCCGGACGAGTGACCCTGGAAGTCTCGGGCTGCCTGACCCAGGCCAACTACCCCGTATTGCTTCACATCATGCGCCGCGGGCGCCGCCTGTCCCCGGAGCAGGACATCACGGTGGACCTGCACAACGCGTCCCACCTTGACCCCGAGGTCCTGATGTACCTGCGCCACATCGCCGGACGCAGGGCTGAGGGCGGCGCGAATAACGGGCATGGCGCGAGCGGCTCCGACGCGTTCCGCCTCAATCTCGCCGAGCCCGCGGAAGTTCCCATCTGCCTGGAGCATGCCGGGCTGGCGGGCGGCGAAGAGGCCACGCTGGACAGCGAAATCAACGCACTGCTGGACTCCGACGCTGCTGCAGGCCTGGACATCGACGAAAAACTGGCAGCGCCCGGGGAACAGCGCACCATCGACGGCCTGGAGCTGTCCGAATACCTAGAAGGGAACCTGGATCCCGCCTCCACGGTACGGGCTTTGTCGGATGAAGCCCTCGGGAAGCTGGCCGACGCCCTGTACCGTCATTTGGACACGCCGAGCCCTTCCTTCGGCGCGCACACCTGGTACGAACTGGCCGCCGAGGAACTGCATGCACGGCACCTGACGGAGCCCGAAGGCCCGTCGCAGGAGGAAATCGCCGCGGGCTGACGGCCCGGCCCGCCGTCAGCGTCCGCCAGGCACCTTAGCCCTTTTTCCGGGCGTGCGGATAAGGTTGGACTGACTCAGGATTGTCCGCCCTTCCACGCTCCCTTGGTCTCACTTCGGAGCCGGGTCCTCACCGGGCGGCTGACTGAACGGACGAGGATCCAGGGGGACAGCCGGGCCATGACACCACGGCAACTGACCATCAGGCTTATTGTTTTGGCGACTGCCATCCTGGGCCTGAACTACATCATTTGGCGTTGGATGGTTTCCATCAACTGGGAAGCCTGGTGGATCGCGGTACCACTGGTCCTGGCGGAGACCTACTCCCTGCTCGATTCCCTGCTGTTCGGCGTCACTATGTGGCGGTATAGGCAGCGGGACACTCCGCCACCGCCGCCGGCCGGCCTCACGGTGGACGTTTTCATCACCACCTACAACGAGCCGTTCGACCTCGTTATGGGAACGGCCCGGGCAGCCAAGAACATCGCGTATCCGCACAGGACCTGGATCCTCGATGACGGCAACCGCGCCGACTTGCGGGACATCGCCGAGGCGGAGGGCATCGGCTGGATCACCCGGTCCGAGGACTGGGCCAACCGGCCCCGGCACGCCAAGGCCGGCAACCTCAATAACGCACTGCTCGCCACCGACGGCGAGTTCATGCTGATCCTCGACGCAGACCAGGTGCCGGACCCGAAGATTCTCGACAACACGCTGGGCTATTTCAACAACCGCAGGATGGCCCTGGTCCAAACACCGCAGGTGTTTGTCAACGTTCCGCCCAACGATCCGCTGGGCAGCCAGGCACCGCTGTTCTACGGACCCATCCAGCAGGGCAAGGACGGCTGGAACGCGGCCTTTTTCTGCGGTTCGAACGCCATCATCCGGCGGGAAGCGCTGATGCAGCTGGGGGTCATGCGCTACGTCTCGGAAACAGAGCTGGCACTGAACAAGGCGCTCAAGACGGCGGACAAGGTGGTGGCCAAGGCGAGGCGCCAGCTCGGGCCCGGGCAGGAGCGGCTGGCATCCGCGCTCTCCACCCTGGCGACGGACCTGCAGCAGGTCCGGCACGAACTTAGCGAGGGGCAGGCCATTGCCGACGTCACCTACCGGTTCCAGGAGCGCGTGGATGCCGTGGCCCGGAACCTGGTGGCGGAAGACTTCGCCGCGCTGCACGCTGAACTGAACTCCATTGAGGGGCTGTCCCGGACCATCGACGCGGACGGTTCCCTCGCCGTCGTCGACGACGTTGCACTGGACAGGCTCTCCCAGCGCGACTGGTCCCCGCTGGGGGCGGTGGAAACCGTCCGCGTCCTGATCGATTCCGTCAACGCCGAGAAGGCCGGCGAGGCGCAGGCCGTGATGCCGCTGGCCACGATCTCGGTGACAGAGGACATGGCCACCTGCATGCGGCTGCATTCCCTTGGCTGGGAATCGGCCTACCACCACGAACGGCTGGCCGACGGACTGGCCCCCGAGGACCTCGATTCGATGCTGACCCAGCGGCTCCGGTGGGCCCAGGGCACCATGCAGGTCATGTTCCGCGAAAACCCGTTTATGCAAAAGGGGCTCACCCTGGCCCAACGGCTGATGTACCTGGCAACCATGTGGAGCTATCTGTCCGGGTTCGCCGCGGTGGCCTACATCGCCGCCCCCGTGATCTACCTGACCCTCGGGATCCTGCCGGTCCAGTCCCTGAGCAACGAATTCTTCCTCCGGCTCATCCCGTTCCTGGTGATCAACCAGATCCTGTTCATGGTGGTGGGACGCGGGGTAAAGACGTGGCGCGGCCAGCAGTATTCGCTGGCGCTGTTCCCCACCTGGATCAAATCCGTCACCTCCGCGTTCGGGAACGTCTTCCTGGGCCGGGACCTGGACTTCCGGGTCACCCCCAAGACGCTGCAGGCACGCAGCCGGCTTCCGTGGCACCTGGTCCGGCCGCAGCTGATTGCCATGGCTGTGCTGGTCCTGGCGGCCGGAGTGGGTGTGATCCGGCTGTTGCTGGGCCAGGGCGATCTCCTGGGCAGCACTGTCAACTTTGTGTGGATAGCCTTCGACCTGCTGATCTTCAGTGTGGTCATCGAGGCTGTCCGCTACCCCGGCTATGATGCCTGGCTGGACAGCACCCAAAAGAAAGAAGGAAATCCATGATCGAATTCAACAACGAGACCCTGGCCAACGGGGTGGGCGTGATCCGTCCGGTGGGCCGGCTCAACATGGTGTCAGCACCGCACCTCGGCGCCAACATTGATGCGCTGATCAGCGATGGCACGGTCCGGCTGGTGGTGGACCTTGCCGGCACCGACTTCATTGACTCATCCGGCCTGGGTGCCCTGATTACCGGGCTGAAGAAGACCCGGCAGGCGGGCGGAGACCTTCGGCTGGCCAACCCGACGGCACAGATCACGGCGGTCCTGGAAATGACTAACCTCAACAGGGTGCTGCAGCCGGTCTCCTCCGTGGACGGAGCCTATTGATGAGCAGCGAGTTCAGCCTGCGCGCCGCCGCGGTGCCCGAAAGCCTGGAGCTGATCCATGAGCTGCTCGAGGACGTTTGGGCGGGCGAACCCGGCATTGAACCCATGGACCGCATCAGGTTCGAAACGGCGCTCATCGAGGTGGCATCGAACATCATCGAGCACTCCCGCCCGGCCGGCACGGACCCTGTGCGCTTCGTCCTGGCCGTGGAGTGCGAGCCGGAACGGCTCTTCGCCGAATTCACGGACAACGCCAGGCCCGCCGGCGTCGACCTCACCGCGGCCGAACTGCCGGACGACATGTCCGGGAGCGGGCGCGGACTTGCCCTGGCCAAGGTGGCGTTGGACCAGTTTTCCTACGCCAAGGAGGACGGCGGGAACCGCTGGACACTGCTCTGTCGGCGCAAGTCGGCGGCCACCGCAGCGCACTGAGCCGGCCACCCACAGCCGGAACGCGAATTCTGCCTCAAACGCCTCCCGAACGACAGTCAATGACGCTCCATTGAGCCGGGATAACCCCGCAAATCCGTCCATTTCATAATTAGCTCACAAAAGTTTGACTAAAAGGTTTACCTAAGTAAGGCTTGCCTTGCTACGTTAGCGCGCCTCCGAACGCCTACCAAAGGAAAACCTTGTGACGCTGTCGCCCCGTGTGGACGAGAAACCCCTGGATCTGCCCGCCCCTGCCGGCGGGCACGATTTCGGCTCCCGGGTGGAGCTCGCCCTCGCCGCCACCAACCACCTTTTCAACTCCCGCAATGCGCCCCGTTACGTGGCGCAGGTGCTTCAGGGCGTCAACGCCGTGGCCACCAAACTGGAGCGGACCACCAAGCCGTTTACCGGCGTCGGACCCCGCGAACTTCAGGCGCGCGTCGGCGCGGTTGACCTGGACCACCCCCTGCCGGACACTGCTGCCGCCCTGGCGGAACTGGAAGAGGTGTACCTGCAGGACGCCGTCTACTTCCATGACGCGAAGTACGCGGCCCACCTGAACTGCCCCGTGGTGATCCCGGCGCTGGTGGGGGAGAGCATCCTGTCCGCCGTGAATTCGTCGATGGACACCTGGGACCAGAGCGCGGGCGCCACCATGATCGAGCGCAGGCTCATCGACTGGACGGCTGAGCGGCTGTCCCTGGGTGACGCTGCCGACGGCGTGTTCACCTCCGGCGGCAGCCAGTCCAACTTCCAGGCGCTGCTCATTGCCCGCAACCATGCCGTGACCGGGCTGCGAAAGCTCCCCGGCAATGCGTCCCTCAGGCTTCCCGCCCTGCTGGAGAAGCTGCGGATCTTCGCTTCCGAAGACAGCCACTTCAGCATCCGCAAGTCGGCCTCCATGCTGGGGCTGGGGTACGACGCCGTCGTGCCGGTGGCCTACGGGCGGGACCATCGGATGGACCCCGCCGCGCTGGCCGGCGCACTGGCGCAAACGGCCGACGCCGGGCTGGTCCCGATCGCAGTGGTGGGCACCGCCGGCACAACCGACTTCGGCGCGGTGGACCCGCTCGTCGAAATCGCCGCCCTTGCCCGGGCGTACGGCGCCTGGTTCCACGTGGATGCCGCTTACGGCGGCGGCCTGATGCTCTCCGGCCGCTACGGCCACCGGCTGGACGGGATCGGCCTGGCCGACTCCGTCACCGTGGATTTCCACAAGACCTTCTTCCAGCCGGTGAGCTCCAGTGCCCTGCTGGTCCGGGACCGGGCCATGCTGCGGCACGTGACCTACTACGCCGACTACCTCAACCCGGAGAGCGCCGCGCTGGCGGACATTCCCAACCAAGTGGACAAGAGCATCCAGACCACGCGCCGCTTCGACGCCCTGAAGCTCTGGCTGACCCTGCGGATCATGGGCGCGGACGCCGTCGGCGCCCTGCTGGACGAGGCGATAGACCTTGCCGCACGCACCGGGCAGGCCCTGGCCGCTGATCCCGACTTCGAGCTCCTTGCCGAACCCCAGCTCAGCACCCTCGTGTTCCGCTACCGCCCGCTCCTGGCCGACGGGACGCGCCTCGATGAGGATGCCGCGGACACCCTTAACCCGGCGATCCGCGCCGCGGTATTCGCCTCCGGCGAGGCGGTGGTTGCCGGAACGAAGGTGGCCGGACGGCATTACCTGAAGTTCACCCTGCTGAACGCCGAGGCCACTCCGGAAGACATCAACACGATCATCAGCATGCTGCGCCGCACGGGTGAAGCGCTGCTGACCGGACAGGAAGCTGCAGCATGAGCACGTCCACTCCCTCCAGCACCTCAAGCTCCAGAACCTCAAGCGAGGGGCGCATTTACGACTTCGCCGGAATCGGCGTCGGGCCCTTCAACCTGGGGCTGGCCGCGCTCACCGAGCCCATCGACGGACTGGATGCCGTCTTCCTGGAGCGCCGCGACTCGTTCGACTGGCACCCCGGGATGATGCTGGAACCGGCCCACCTGCAGGTCCCGTTCATGGCGGACCTCGTGACGCTGGCCGACCCCACGTCGCCGTATTCGTTCCTGAACTTCCTCAAGCAGACCGGCCGGCTCTACCGCTTCTACATCCGGGAAAACTTCTACCCGCTGCGCGCCGAGTACAACCAGTATTGCCAGTGGGTGGCCGGCCGGCTCCCGTCGGTGCGGTTCGGCACGGACGTCCGGGAGATCACGTACGACGACGGCGTGTACGCGCTCTCCGTCCACGGTCCCGCCGGTCCGGAGGTGCTGCGTGCGCGGCGGCTGGTGCTGGGCACCGGGACGTCGCCGTACGTCCCCGCGGCCTGCGACGGAATTGTCGAGGCGGCAGCCAATGGCGGAGGACTGGTCCTCCACAACGCCGAGTACTTGTCGAGGAAGAGTGAGCTGCAGAAGCGGCGGAGCATCACCATCGTGGGCAGCGGCCAAAGCGCGGCGGAAATCTACTATGAGCTGCTGCAGGAGAGCGACGTCCACAGATACCAGCTCAACTGGGTCACGCGGTCCGGCCGGTTCTTCCCGCTGGAGTACACCAAGCTCACCCTGGAGATGACGTCACCGGAGTATGTGGACTACTTCCACGGCCTTCCGGAGGAACGGCGCGACGGCCTTATCAGGAGCCAGAAGAACCTGTACAAGGGCATCAACTCCGAGCTCATCGACGCCATCTACGACCTCCTGTATGCCAAGAGCCTCTCCGGGATGGTGGATACCCGGCTGCTGACGCACTCCGCCCTTACCGGGGCCTCGTGGGACCCCGCCTCCGGCACCCACACCCTGGAGTTCCGGCACGAGGAGCAAAGCGCCGACTATGCGCTGGACACCGAAGCCGTGGTGCTGGCCACCGGCTACGGCTACCGCGAGCCGGAGTTCCTCGCCGGCGTGCAGGACCGGATCGCCCGGGACGGCCGCGGCAGGTTCGCCGTCGCGCGCAACTACAGCACCGGCGTCGAACCCGGCGAGATCTTCGTCCAGAACGCGGAACTCCACACCCACGGCTTCGTCACCCCGGACCTCGGCATGGCCGCCTACCGCAACTCCTGCATCCTGCGCGAAATCACCGGCCGCGGGGTCTACCCCGTGGAACAAAGCATCGCGTTCCAGCAGTTCGGGGTTCCCGCGCCGGCCGTGACCGTGCCGGACATGCCTGTGCCGGACATGCCTGTGCCGGCGGGGGTGCGCGCATGAGCTTCACGTTCCGCTGCTTCGACCCCGACGCCGACGCGCACCTCCTGCACAGCTGGGTAACCCGGCCCTATGCAGCCTTCTGGGGGATGCAGTCCGCGTCCGTGCAGGACGTTGCGCAGGAATACTGGAAGATCCAGTCCAGCGGTCATCACCACGCGCTGCTGGGGCTCGACGCCGGCGTTCCCGCCTTCCTGATGGAGGAGTACCTTCCGGTTTTCTCTCCACTGGCCGGCCGGTACGCCGTGCAGCCGGGGGACATCGGGATGCACCTGCTGGTGGCACCGCCGGCCGGTACGCCGCGCCCCGGCTATACCGCCGCCGTGATGGAGACGGTCCTGGACCGGCTCTTCGCCAAGGACAAAGTGGAGCGCGTGGTGGTGGAGCCCGACGCCCGGAACCACAAAATCCACGTGCTTAACGAGCGGCTCGGTTTCCGGCCCGCGGGGGAGATCGCACTGCCGGACAAGCAGGCCCTCCTCAGCTTCTGCACCCGGGAGGCCTTCCATGCGGCCCGCGCCGCCCTTCATTCATCCCCGATCCGCCAGTCCCCGATCCGCCAGTCCCCGATCCGCCAGGGAGCGTCACTTTGACCACCGCAGAACTTGAATCCGTCCTCACCGCAGCAAACGCCGCAACCCACCTCACGCCGGAACGCTGGGCCGTCGCCAACCGACACCTGATCCGCAAGGCGCTCGCCGAGTTCTCCCACGAACGCATCCTCAGCCCGGAGCGGACCAGCGCCGGGGACTACCGGGTGCTCAGCGACGACGCCGCAGTTGAATACCGGTTCTCCGCCAGGATCCTGCACCTTGAGCACTGGTCCGTCGACGCTGCTTCGATCAGCTGCAACCGGGATGGGCAGGACGCGCCCCTGGATGCGCTCCGGTTCATTACCGAATTCCGTGACACCCTGGGGATCCGGCCGGAGATGCTCCCGGTTTACCTTGAAGAGATCAGCAGCACCCTTGCCAGCCACGCCTACAAGCAGTGGATCGGCCAGCCGTCGTCCGCGGAACTGGCGGCAGGCGTGACCGGCGGAGCCGACGTCGCCACGGACTTCCAGGCCATTGAGCGCAGCATGACCGAGGGCCACCCCTGCTTCGTGGCCAACAACGGCCGGCTGGGTTTCGGCATCAGCGATTACCGCGCCTTCGCCCCGGAAACCGGTGCTTCCGTGCAGCTGGAATGGATCGCGGTCCACCGGAGCAAGGCAGTGTTCACTTCCAGCGAGGGCCTGGACTATGCAGCCCACCTTGACGCCGAACTGGGTGCGGGCACCCTGGCCTACTTCGATGCCGAGCTCGGTGCCCTGGGACTGGACCCTGCCGCGTATTTCCTGATGCCGGTGCACCCGTGGCAGTGGGAGAACAAGCTGACGGTGACCTTCGCGGCCGAGATCGCCCAGCAGCACATCGTGCACCTCGGGATCGGGGCGGACGGCTACCAGGCCCAGCAGTCCATCCGGACGTTCTTCAACACCGCCTCCCCGGAAAAGGCGTACGTTAAGACCGCCATGTCCGTGCTGAACATGGGGTTCATGCGCGGGCTGTCCCCGCAGTACATGAAAGCCACGCCGGCCATCAATGACTGGCTCCGGGACCTGATCGGCGGCGATGAGGCCCTGCAGGCCCGCGGGCTGGCCATGATCCGGGAGGTGGCGGCGATCGGATACCACAACGGCTACTACGAGGAAGCTGCGCCCAAGGATTCGCCCTACCGGAAGATGCTGTCCGCGCTGTGGCGCGAAAGCCCGCTGCCGCTTCTGGAGGAGGGGCAGCAACTTGCCACCATGGCCTCGCTCCTGCACACCGATTCCGCGGGCACACCCATGGTCTCCGCCCTGATTGAACAGTCCGGACTGGAACCCGGCGAGTGGCTGCGGCGGTACTTCGAGGCGTACCTCGTGCCGCTGGTGCACTGCCTGTACCGCTACGAACTGGCGTTCATGCCGCACGGCGAGAACGTGATCCTGGTGCTCCACAACGGGGTGCCCGTGCGGGCCGTCATGAAGGACATCGCCGAGGAAATCGTGGTCATGGGGAACCGGATCGAACTGCCGGACGCCGTATCCCGGATCAAGGTGGATATTCCCGACGACGAGAAGGTCCTGGCCATCTTCACCGACGTGTTCGACTGCATCTTCCGGTTCCTCGGCGCCCTCCTCGAGGAAGACGGCGTGCTCCGGGGCGAGGAATTCTGGCGCATCGCGGCCCGGACCATCCGCGATTACCAGGCTGAGCACCCCGAACTCGCGGACCAGTTTGCCCGGCACGACCTGTTCGCGCCCGACTTCCAGTTCTCCTGCCTCAACAGGCTGCAGCTGCGCAACAACCAGCAGATGCTGGACCTCGCGGACCCGTCCGGAGGCCTGCAGATGGCCGGCAGGCTGGTGAACCCGCTGGCGAAATTCGCCTAGGGAGTTCACCGAGATGGCATGTCACGGCAGTCGTGGTCGCAGCGACTGCCGTGACGTGCCATCTCGGCGCCGGTTGAGGGAGGCGCCGGGCGCAACGTGCCACTAGGCTTCTGCCATGACCGAACAAGTTCCCGGACCCACGGCCCTGATCACCGGCGCGACGGCGGGCCTTGGCGCCGAGTTTGCCCGCCAGCTCGCGGAACAGGGGCACCACCTGGTGCTGGTTGCACGCGATGCGGAGCGCCTGCGGGCCGCCGCGCACGAACTGGAGAACAACTACAGCATCACCGCCGAGGTGCTCTCCGCGGACCTGACCGACGATGCCGGGGTGGCCGCCGTCGTCGAACGCCTTTCCGATTCTTCCCGGCCGGTGGAGATCCTGGTCAACAACGCCGGCATCGGGCTACTGAAATCCTTCGACCAAAACAGCATTGACGAGGAACGCAGGCACCTGCGGCTGCACGTCCAGACGCCCATGGAACTGTGCCACGCGGCACTGCCGGGCATGCTGGCGCGCGGGTCGGGCAGGATCATCAACGTGGCCAGCGTCGCCGCCTTTGCGAACCGGGGGAGCTACTCGGCGGCGAAGGCCTGGCTGGTGAGCTTCAGCCGCTGGGCCAATCTGGCCTACGCCGGCAGCGGGGTCAAAGTCACGGCCGTGTGCCCGGGGTTGACCCACACCGAATTCCACGACCGGATGGGCATGGACAAAACCGTGGCCCCGCGGTGGCTGTGGTTGCACGCAGACCGGGTGGTCCGCGAGGGCCTCGGGGATAACGAACGCGGCCGCGCGGTGTCCATCCCCACCAAGCGGTACAAAGTGGTGGCCGCCGTATCCCGGATGCTGCCCGCGCGGTTCACTTCGGGACCGCCAAAAAGGCCTGCAAAGTAACCCCCGGGTTCAGCTGCGCGGTTGCAGCCGGACGGCCCGCCGCCGCACCAGGACAATCACCAGGATGCCCACCACCGCGCCCACCACGGTTTCCACGGCCCGTTCCGTGATGAGGACATAGGGGTCCGCCGGGGCGGCAAGTTGCGTCATCAGCAGGATGACGGGCGTGAAGGACACCATGGCGAGGCCGTAGTGCCTGGTCATAAAAAGTTCAGTAGTGAACTGGAAGGCGATGACCAGAAGCGCCAGCACGGCGGCTTCCGCCCCCGGAAAGAACGTCAGCGGCGCCCACGGCACCGGAAGGAGCACGACGGCGACCAGCACCAGCCCGAGGAATGTCCCCACCATGCGGTGGAGGCCGCGGTGCACACTGCTGGGCAGGTCAGCTCCGGCCAGGGGAACCGCGGCGGCGGCCATGGCCCAGTGCGGGTGTCCGCTGCCGCTGAGAACACCGATGGAGCCCGCGGTTCCCACTGCGAGGACATAGCGGGCCGCGTGGACCGCAGCTGCCTGTCGCCGCAATCCGCTGAGCGGTGCGGCTGACCGGACCGCTCCCGGCTGCCACTGCCGGCCGCGGACCCAGCCACCGAATCCAATGGCTATTGAAAACGCGGCGGAGGCGGCTGCGATGAGCAGCGCCGCAAACCAGGGAATGGTGGTGGGGACTGAGGCGCAGGCGCCGAGGGCCAGGATGCCGAAGAACGGGCCGTTGGGCTTCAGGTTCACCCGATCGGAGAACACTGAGCCGACGCCGGCCAGGACGGCTTCCACCCCCACCAGCCACCAGGAGTGCAGGTGGTTGACGGACAGGAAAATGCCGACGCCAACACCGCTGAGCAGGACCAGCGCGGCCTGGGCCTGGTGGGTGAGGCGGAGCTGGTGCGGTTCGGACCGTCCGTACATCCCGGTCAGGGCACCAAACACGGCATAGATGATCAGGTCCGGACGGCCGAAAACCAGGAGGGCCAACGAGGGGACGGCCACACTGACTGCCACGCGCAGGGCGGCCAAATGATCATTGTTGGCCGGGCCGAGGCTATGCAGGTCGCGGAGATGCCGCCGGAGTACATGGGCCATAGGTACCTCCGGTCGGTTTTTGTGCGTTCGTTCCGAGCGCACTTCCTCAAAAAGTCTGCCAGACGCGCGGAAGGCCTGCTTTGCACGCTGTCACAAAGGAACATGGTGCAAAGCAGGCCTCGTAGGCGGGGCAGCTGGGCTACAAAGCTAGGCCTTCGCAGGAACCTTTTCGGTTTCGCGCAGCTCGTCCTCAAACGGCATGTCATCCAGGTTGATCAGCGGGTTCTCATCCTGGGTGGCCACGAGCTCCTGTGCCTCAGCCTTCGTGTCCACGCTGGGCATGGAGCCCGGCAGCGGACGGTTGGCCGATTCCTTCAGGAAGTAGATGGCCACGGCGCCGATGGCCGAGGTGGCCATCAGGTAGTAAGCGGGCATCATGTCGTTGCCGGTCGCCTTGATGAGGGCAGCCACAATGAACGGCGTGGTGCCGCCGAAGATCGCTACCGAGAAGTTGTAGGCAATGCCCATGGCGCTGTAGCGGCTGGCCGTGGGGAACTGGGCCGGCAGGGCCGAGGCCAGGTTTGCCACATAGAACGTGACGGGGAATGCGATCAGTGACAGGCCGGCCAGGGTCGACCAGATGTCGCCGACGCCGATCAGGAGGAAGGCAGGCGCGGCCAGCACGATCGTGCTCACGGCACCGATCCACAGGACCGGACGGCGTCCGATACGGTCCGAGAGCTTGCCGGTCAGCGGGATGCACAGGCTCATGACCACTAGCACGGGGATCGTCAGCAGCGTGCCGTGGACGGGGTCGTAGCCCTTGGCGTCGGTCAGGTACGTCGGCATGTAGGACGTCAGGGCGTAACCGGCGGTGTTTGCCGCGGCCACAAGGACCATGGCAACAATAATCGGGCGCCAGTTGGCCTTCACAACACCCACGGGACCCTTGGCGGCAACGTCAGAGGACTTGGCTGCTTCCTTGCCGAGCTCTTCCTGTGCGTCCAGGGTTGCCTGGAACTGCGGGGATTCCTCAATCTTGCTCCTGAAGTACACCGCGATGAGGCCCAGCGGGCCGGCGAGCAGGAACGGAATACGCCAGCCCCACTCCTCCATGGCAGCCTGGCCCATGGTCAGCTGGAGGGCTGACACGAGGGCGGCACCCATGGCAAAGCCGAGGTAGCTTCCCAGGTCAAGGAAGCTGGCGAAGAATCCGCGGCGCTTGTCCGGGGCGTACTCGCTCACGAAGGTGGTGGCACCGGCGTACTCGCCACCGGTGGAGAAGCCCTGCACGATCTTCAGCAGCACCAGCAGGGCGGCCGCCCACAGTCCGATCTGCGCGTAGCCCGGGAGGAGGCCGATGGCGAACGTACTTGCCGCCATCAGCATCAGGGTTGCTGCCAGGACCTTCTGGCGGCCCACTTTGTCACCGAACCAGCCGAAAATCACTCCGCCAAGCGGGCGGGCGATGAAAGTGGCGGCAAATGTGCCCAGCAGGAACAGCGTCTGCGTGGACGGATCGGATTCCGGCAGGAACACCGGACCCATGGTGGTGATCAGGTAGCCGAACACGCCGACGTCGTACCATTCCATGGTGTTGCCCACGATGGTTCCGCCGAGGGCTTTCTTGAGCATCGGCTTGTTGACGACGTTGACGTCGGAGACTTTGAGTCTGCGGCGAGGCAACAGCCTCGACTTCTTAGCGCTTTGGGGCGCCGCGCCCGGGGGCACTCCTGGCAAAATATTATCGGTTCCGCGGGCGTTGTTCGCGCCTGCTGAAGAGTCGGTCATGCTTCGGTCTGTGGGCATTTGGGCTTCTCCTATGGAGGTCATTTGCTTGCGACTTGTAGCTGCCCCGCTCTGGGCAGGCTTTCAATTTTACGCGATTTCCATGGTGTTTCCGAGTTCGGTGGCGTATGATCCGGGGTTTAGAGGGCAGAACGGCGGCCGGAACCCAAGTTATTTTGCGCCGTTTCACCGCGCCAGCACTGGAATCTGCGGATTTTCCGCATCGTTACCAAACCTTTTTCGGCCAGCGGCCCATAAAGCACCCAAATTCGCCGAATAATGCCCTTCAGCTCACACCTGCCAAGTGATGCGAGCGGGGCACGAATCCATCCGAACCGGGGGTTCCCAACCGGCCGGAACACTGCCTAAGGTTGACCCATGGGAACACTGATCTTCGGATAGGCCGGCGGCCGGCCACCAGCGGTGTTCCTGCTGGCCTGTCCGCCCGCACCATTCACCAACAAACAAAGCTCGTTGAGGCGTACTTCCGAGCTATCCGTTTCCGTCATACAAGGAGTGCTTCCATGACCCACAAAGACAACACCCAAGGCGCCGAACCGAAATCGGGCGCGGACACAGACCAGGACACAGAATCGCGGGAGGCCGGATCGCCGGAAGCCGGCCAGGGTATCAAGTCCCGGCTGACGGATGCCCAGAAGGAAATGCTGGCCAGCAAGTCCCGTGGGGGCGCCGGGTCGCAGAGCGTTTCGCACGGCCACAAACCCACGCATGCCAGCGGCAAGCAAGGCCCTGCCCAGAAAAAAGTCCGCTGGTAGGTACTGCAGACAAGCCGTAACCGCAGACCTAATATTGGTGGACGCTTCATTTCAACGCGGAAAGGAAGAGCACAAAATGGCTGAGAAAAATCCTGGGGGACAGCTGGAACCGGAGCTTGCCAGTCATCTGGCGGAATCCATGGACGAGGCGCCCGCGCCCGAGATGCCAGCTCCCGCGGGCCCCGTTAGCGGCGGCCGGCAGTGGCCGGATGGCAACGGCAAGCGGCGTCATCCGAAGGAACGCGGCACCGCCCACGGCCGGATGGGCCATGAGGCAGCAGTGACCGCAGTCCACCGGACCGGCCGGCCGCAGATGCCGCACTCCTCCTAAGCGGAATCCCCAAAAGACGGAATCCCGAATACCAACCCGGGGCCGGGCGACACCCAAAACGGGTTCCGCCCGGCCCTTCCCGTGTTTCGGTTAGCTCTGGTTTCCCGTGTTCCTGTTCCGGTCTGTCCGAATCCGGGATTTCCTGAATCCCGGCTTACTGCGCCCCTGGCGTCAGCCGGATTCCGCCACGACGTCGCCGGCGTTCTTGTCCAGCCGCCAGCCGCGCCACACCGGGTGCCGCAGCTTCCCGCCGCCAGTCCATTCCCCGAAGGTCACCTCGCCCACCAGTTCGGGACTGACCCAGTGCGCGTCGGAGGCATCGGCGGCAGGGACATCGGTGAAAGGCGAGGTCTTCCTCGCCAGCGTGTCCATCTGGAGCCGCAGCTCCGTCAGCTCCCGGTCGCTGAATCCGCTGCCCACGCGGCCCACATACCGCAGCGTGCCGCCGTCGGGGATGCCCACCAGCACTGAGCCCACGGAGCTGTTCCGGGACCCCCTGCCGGGGCGCCAGCCGCCCACCACCACTTCCTGGGTGCGCTCGAACTTCAGCTTCAACCAGGACCTGGTTCGCTCGCCACTGACGTAGCGTCCGTCCAGGCGCTTGGCCATGATCCCTTCCAGCCCCAGTTCCCGGGCGCTTTCCAGAATGTGCTCCACTTCCTCGTCCAGGACTTCGGACAGGTGCACGGGGCAGCCGGACGGCCAATCCAACTGCTCCAGCCGCACCCTGCGCTTCCGGAGAGGCAGCCTGCGGAGGTCCTCGCCGGCGTCGGAGAGCAGGTCGAACACCATCAGCCGGACAGGCGTGGCCGCCCGGGACCTGGCGACGTCGGCTGCTTTGGTCAGTTTCATCCGCGTCTGCAGCAGCCCGAAATCGGGCCGCCCGGAAGGCCCGACGGCGACGATCTCGCCGTCGGCGGTGAAGTCCTGCTCCGGCCAGCATGCGCGGTCTGTCAGCTCCGGGTAGCTGGCGGACACGTCGTTCCCGTTCCGGCTGATGAGCCGGATCCGGTCTGCGTCGCGGATGATAAGCGCCCGGACGCCGTCCCATTTCAGTTCGAACTGCCAGTCCAAGCCACGAAGGTCGGCCGGGGTCCCGGCGCTAGCCAGCATTGGCCGGAAATCAGGTGAAGGCGAGGGGGCAGGTAGCGTTACAGGCGGCGGCCCGTCCTCCTTCTTTGCTTCTTCCGGGGTGCTTGAGGCTGCAGCAGCGCCTGGTGGCGGTGGGCCACCATGCCCCTTGCGGTCCATCAGGTGTATCAGCCACTGCGCTTGTTCCGGCCGGTGGGAGGCGTCGCTGTCCCGGGAGGTCCGGATCAGCGCGAACCTCTTGGTGCCGCCAAGGCCGCCGCCTTCAGATCCCGTAAGGGTGGCAATGACTTCCTTGCCCGCGATCCATTTGTCGCATTCGTAGAAACCCTGGTCCCAGATGCTGACGGTCCCGGCGCCGTACTGGCCCTTGGGGATGGTGCCCTCGAAATCGAGGTAGTCCATCGGGTGGTCCTCGGTCTGGACCGCAAGGTGGTTCTGCGACCCGGTGACGGGCACGCCCTTCGGAAGTGCCCAGGACACCAGCACGCCGTCCCGCTCCAGCCGGAAGTCAAAGTGCAGCCGGCTGGCATGGTGCTCCTGGATCACAAACCGTTCCCTGATGGTGCCGGCGGCGGGGTCCGCCCGGAGCCGGTCCGCACTGAACGGCTCCGGCGTCCCTTCCGGATCCCGCATCGAGCGGTACTTCTCCAGCCTCGGGTCGGTGCTGCCGCCGTCGGCTGTTCCCCCGCCGCCGTGCCCGCCGCCTGCGGACGATCCGGCAGGGGACCCGCTGCCGGAACCCCCGCTGCCGGAACCCCCGCCGTCGGGATGGCCCTGCACGTGCCCGCCGCCTGCGGAAACCGCTGCGAACGGGTCCTTGCCATCCTTGACCCGCCGCATAACCTCCCGGTAGTCCAGCTGCTTCAGCGCGGGGGAAGCCAGCTCGCGCCAGGTCCGCGGTGCTGCCACCGTGGGCCGGAGCCGGCCGCGGAGTGAGTACGGCACGATCGTGGTCTTGGCGGCGTTGTTCTGGCTCCAGTCCACCAGCACTTTGCCGGTGCGGAGTGTCTTCTTCATGTCGCTGACCGCAAGGTCGGGGTGGTCAGCTTCCAGGGCGCGGGCAAGTTCGTGGGCGAACTCGGAGATCTGTTCCGAGCCCTGTGTGCCGTCGAGGCCGGCATACAGATGGATGCCCTTGCTGCCGCTGGTCACCGGCACAAGGTCCAGGCCAACGTCCTTCAGGATGGCGCGTGCCAACCGTGCCACTTCGGCGCACTCGGCCAGCCCGGCGCCCTCGCCGGGGTCAAGGTCCAGCACCAGCCGGTCGGGGTTCATGGGATTGCCGTGCGGGTCCACGCGCCACTGCGGGACGTGGATTTCCAGCGAGCCCATCTGGGCCAGCCAGATCAGGGTGGCGGCGTCGTTGACCAACGGGTACTGGTTGGTGCGCTCCTTGTGCCGGATCGAGGCACGCGGAATCCAGCCGGGCGTGGAGTCCTCCAGGTTCTTCTGGAAAAACATCTCGCCCGGCGCCTCGGCGGTGCCCACCCCGTTAACCCAGCGTTTGCGCGTGGCGGGCCGGTTCACTGCAGCGGGGATCAGGACCGGCGCTACGGCCGTGTAGTACGACAGGACGTCGGCTTTGGTGGTTCCCGTCTCCGGGTACATCACCTTGTCCAGGTTGGTGACCACCAGTTCGCGGCCCTGGACCCGGACACGTTCCCTACTGCCGGCCAAAGGACTTCACCTCAGGGCAACTCTGATGTTCACTTGATCCATGAGAGCCATCTGGAAAGGCGCTATCGCATTTGGGCTGGTCAACGTGCCGGTCAAGGTCTATAGCGCCACGGAAGACCACGACATAGGGCTCCACCAGGTCCACGGCGCCGACGGCGGGCGCATCCGGTACCAGCGCCGCTGTGAAGTCTGCGGTGAGATCGTGGACTATGCGGACATCGACAAGGCCTACGAGGAGGACGGCCGCACGGTGATCCTCACCCGTGACGAGCTCAAGTCCATCCCGGCGGAGAGCAGCCACGAGATCGAAGTGGTCCAGTTTGTCCCGTCCGAGCAGCTCGATCCCATGATGTTCGAGAAGAGCTATTACCTGGAACCGGATTCCAAATCCCCGAAGGCATACGTCCTCCTCCGCCGCGCTCTGGAGGACACTGACCGTGTGGCCGTGGTCCAGTTCGCCCTCCGGGAGAAGACCCGGCTCGGCGCTTTGCGGATCAAGGACGACGTCCTGGTGCTGCAATCGCTGCTGTGGGCCGACGAAGTCAGGGAACCGGCTTTCCCCGCCCTGGAAACCACCGTGCGGATTTCTGCCCAGGAACGGGAGATGTCCGCGGCCCTGGTTGACTCCATGGCCGGGGATTTTGAGCCCGGCCAGTTCACCGACGACTACCAGGTGCAGCTCCGCAAACTCATCGACGCAAAGATCGAACAGGGCGAGTCCCTGGACACGGAAAAGACGTTCGGTGCCGAGGCCGCCGAGACCGGGCAGGGCGAGGTGATCGACCTCATGGAAGCACTCAAGCGAAGCCTCGAAAAGAAGCGGAGCGGAGCGGCCAAGGCCGCGGGCGGATCCGGGGCGGCCGGCAGCGACGACACCGAGGCTGACGACGCCGACGCCGACGCTGACGACGCTCCCGCAAAAACCACGCGCGCCAAGGCCTCTACCGCCCGTTCGAAGACGACGTCCGCCAAGACGACGGCTGCCAAGGCTCCCGCCAGGACGACGTCCGCCAAGGAGTCCGCTGCCAAGACTCCCGCCAAGACGGCTGCGGCGGAACCTGCTGCCAAGGAACCGGCGAAGAGCAGGCGCAAAGGAGCCTGACCCTGCAGTGCACTGGCCGGTTCGGTAGCCCATTTCTGCCGCGGTCAGGAGTTTCTGAGAGCTGAAATGAGCTCACTTTTCTTCTTGGCGGAGTAACCCTTCAGCCCTATTTCCTTAGCTTTGGCTTTAAGCTGCGCGACGGTCCAATCGTCGTAGTCGCCTGCTTTGCCGCCCTTGCGGCCCACCGCGGAGCGTCCCCTCTGTGCGGCGGCGTTGGAAATCCGGGCCGCCTTTTGTTTCGAGGCGCCGTCCTCGCGCAGCTCCTCGTACAGTTCCGGGTCCTTGAGGCTGGGGTTCTTTTTCTCAGGCATGATCAGCTCGGATCTGATGGTTCGGCGTCGTCAATGAAAGGGTCCACCCCCGCGGGACGCTGCGGCGAAGGCGTGGGTGTGTGCGGCGGCTGCGGGTGTGCGAGGTGCGCCGGGGCGTCCGCCGCAAAGCCTGCCTCTTCCTCGGTTTCTTCTACTTCTCCGTGGTCCACGGCAGAACGCCAGGCGCCCGTTTCAATGCCGCGTGATTCGATGAACTGCTTGAAACGCTTGAGGTCAGCGCTGATCTGGTGGCTGTCCGCACCCACTGCTGAGCCGGCCTTCTCCAGCAGGCCCTCGGGCTCCCACTCGAGCGCGACCGTGAGCCGGGTGTGCTCCGGCCCGAGGGGTTCGAAGGTGACCTCGCCGGAGTTGCGCGGCTTGTCCGTGCTGACCCAGGCGATTCGCCGGTCCGGTAGCTGCTCGGTGATCTGGGCGTTGTATTCGCGCCTGACTCCGGCGATGTCCGTCCGGAAATGCAGGGACGTTTCGTCGATCTGCTCCACGGACTCCACGCCCCGCATGAATTCCGGGAAGGATTCAAACTGGGTCCACTGGTTGTAAGCGGTGGACACGGGAACATCCACCTCGATGGTTTCCTGCAGGGTAGCCACTGTCTCATCCTCTTTCGGCCGGAGAAGGTGCCTCCGCTCGCGGGTCTGTTGAACGGCGTGTCGCCACGTTGTCCACGCTAACGTGGCCGTCAGGCAAAAACAAGGAATGTACTAAGCCGGCTTAGTTAATTCTGCACGGAGCTAACAGGGAGCAAACAGTGAGCTAAACAGTGAGCTAAACAAGGGAGTTAAACGCAGCAGCCGGCCCGCTGCGCCGCGTGCCCGTAAAGGGGCCGAGGCGCAGCGGGCCGGCCGCTGGTTTGCCGTACCGGACGCGGACTGTATCAGCCCGCGGAGCCGCTACTCGGCGTCGTGATCGGTTTCCAGGATCTGGACCAGGTGGTCCAACGCGGTGTCGGCGCCGTCGCCCTCGGCGCGGAGGATCACAACGTCGCCGTGCGAGGCGCCCAGGCTCATGAGGGACAGGATGCTGGCCGCGTCCATGGCCTCGTCAGCCGGTTCGCCCTGGCGGGCAATGGTGATCTCGTGCGGGTACTCGCCGGCTGCCTCGGCAAAGATGGCTGCGGGGCGGGCGTGCAGGCCCACGCGGCTGGCGATGGTGGCGGTGCGTTCGAACATGTGTGCTCCTTGGTTATCAGGTCGAGACAGGTGGTTGGTCAGAATACCGAACCGGGTCAGACAGTTACTGGAACCGGCTCCACGGTATCAACGGACTTGCGGACGGCCCAGCGCTTGAGGGCGATCACGGCGAGGGCGGTGACGACGGTGCCCACCAGGATCGACACCACGAACATCACGAAGTTGTCGATCGCGAAGAAGACGAACAGGCCGCCGTGGGGTGCCTTTGAACCGACGCCCGCTGCCATCGAGATGGCGCCGGTCACCGCACCGCCCAGCATGCTGGCGGGGATGACGCGGAGCGGGTCGGCCGCGGCGAACGGGATGGCGCCTTCGGAGATGAAGGATGCCCCCAGCAGCCACGCGGCCTTGCCGTTTTCACGCTCGGCCAGGCTGAAACGCTTCTTGTCCAGGACGGTGGAGGCGAGGGCCATGGCCAGCGGCGGCACCATGCCCGAGGCCATGACGGCTGCCATGATCTGCCACGGTGCCTGGTTGTCCAGGGTTGCGGCACCCAGGCCGGCGACGGCGAACGAGTAGGCAACCTTGTTGACCGGGCCGCCGAGGTCGAAGCACATCATGAGGCCCAGGATGACGCCGAGCGCGATGGCGCTGGCACCGGTGAGTCCGGAGAGCCAACCGTTCAGGCCCTTGGTGATGGCTACGATCGGGGCGCCCAGGATCAGGAACATCAGGCCGGAAGCCACGAGCGAAGCCACCAGCGGAATGATCACCACGGGCATCAGTCCGCGCAGCCAGCGGGCCACCTGGATCTTGCCGATGGAATGGGCAATGTAACCGGCCAGGAGGCCGCCCACGATACCGCCAAGGAAGCCTGCACCCATGAACCCTGCCACGGCGCCGGCCACGAAGCCCGGTGCGATGCCCGGGCGGTCGGCGATGCCGTAGGCGATGTAACCTGCCAAGGCGGGGACCAGGAAGCCCAGCGAGAGGGCGCCGATCTTGAAGAGCACGGCACCGAGGTAGGCGCCGAGCGGGCCCCAGGCGTTTTCAGGGTATTCGGTGGGCAGGTTGAAGATGCTGTTGTCCACCACAATGACGTCGGCGAACTGGGTGATCAGGTAGCCGCCCATCAGGAAGCCCAGGGCGATCAGCAGACCGCCGCCGGCCACGAACGGAATCATGTAGCTGACGCCCGTGAGGAGCGCCTTCTTCAGCTTCTGGCCGATGTGCTCGCCCTTTTCGGTGGCTTCTGCCTCAGCCTGCTCCTCGGCGCCGAAGTGCGGTACGCGGCGGGCGTTGGGGTTGTCTGCCGCGGCCAGTGCTTCCTGCACCATCTTGTCCGGTTCGTCGATGCCGCGCTTGACGGGTGCGTTGATGACCGGCTTGCCGGCAAAGCGCTCCTTGCCGCGGACGTCCACGTCCACCGCGAAGATCACGGCGTCTGCGGCTGCGATCACTGCGGGGTCCAGCGGCTTGGCGCCGGAGGAGCCCTGGGTTTCCACCTGCAGGTCAACGCCGACTTCCTTGGCTGCGGCCACCAGTGAATCGGCGGCCATGTAGGTGTGGGCGATGCCCGTGGGGCACGCCGTCACGGCCACGAGGCGCTTGGGACCGCCGGACTTGGCTCCGCTTGCGGCACCGGCAGACGGCGCGGCCGCTGCGGCTCCTGCCCCCGCCGCTGCGGGCTCCGCTGCGGCGGCCGGCTTGTCGGCCAGGGCGCCCTCGACGAGTTCGACGATGTCGGCCTGGGTGGTGGCTGCACGCAGGGAAGCGGTGAAGTCCTTTTTGATCAGCGAGCGGGCCAGCTTGGACAGGAGCTTCAGGTGCTCCTGGTCCGCGCCTTCGGGGGCTGCGATGAAGAAGATCAGGTCCGCCGGGCCGTCCTTGGCGCCGAAGTCCACGGGCTGGGACAGCCGGGCCATGGCCAGGGTGGGCACCGTCACCGCAGTGGAACGGCAGTGCGGAATGGCAATTCCGCCGGGCACGCCGGTGGCGGTCTTGGATTCGCGGGCAAAGGCGTCCGTGAAGAGGCCTTCGGCTTCGGTGGCGCGTCCGGTGGCGGCAACCCTGCCGGCCAGATGGCGGATCACGTCCTCGGGCGAATTGCCCAGGTTCTGGTCTAGCTCGACCAGATCAGTAGTAATGAGCTGAGTCACTGTCAGTCCTTCCGGAGGGCCGTGATGGTTACGGCATCAGGGGTGGTTTGGTGGACCGCCGGAACTGTGGAGCCCGGCAGGGAGGCGGCAGCGGCACCATGTGCCACAGCCTGACGGAGGCAGTCGGCCGGGGCGGCGCCCTGGCTGGAGGCGAGCAGATAGCCGGCAAGGGAGGAATCTCCCGCACCGACCGTGCTGACCGCCTTGACCGGCGGGTGCGTGGCCAGCCACGCGCCGTCGGCCGTTACTAGAACCGCACCCTTGGAACCGAGCGTTGCCAGCACGGCACCTACACCGGAACGCACGACGGCGGCGGCGGCTGCCGCGGCAGCCTCCGGATCCGCTTCCAGTTCGTCAGCGGTGGACGCCGTGGCGAAACCGGCTGCGGCAGCCAGTTCAGCCAGTTCTTCGGCGTTGGGCTTGAGGAGGTCCGGCATGCCCGACGCATCGCCCGAGAGGGCGGCGGCGAGGGGCGCGCCGGACGAGTCGACGGCGATGCGCGGAGTCGACGGTGTTGTGCCGTTGCCGGCGCTTGTGGAGCGAAGCCGCCGGGTGACGGTGGCGTAAAAGTCGGCCGGGACTCCGGGTGGGAGCGAGCCGGCGAGGACAACCCAGCTGGCACCGCGGGAACGCTCCAGCAGCAGCCCGATCAGGGCTTCCTGCTGCTCTTCGCTCAGTACCGGGCCGGGTTCGTTGATTTTGGTGGTGACGCCGTCCGGCTCCGTGAGCGCCACGTTGGTGCGCAGCGGTTCGTGGATGGCGAGGGCGGCGAAGGGGACGCCGCCGTCGCGAAGTCCCGCCAGGACCGGATCGGAGTCGCCGCCGGGGAGGACGGCCACGGTTTCCAGTCCGGAGGCCACCAGGGCGCGGGAGACGTTGACGCCTTTCCCGCCGGACTCCTGCCGGACGGAGACGGCCCGCTGTACTTCGCCGCGGAGCAGCGGCGAGGGCAGGGCTACGGTGCGGTCGAGGCTCGGGTTCGCGGTGAGGGTGACAATCATGCGATCACCACGTCCACGCCGGCGTCAGCAAGCGCCGCCGCCAGCTCCGGGCTGGGTTCACTGTCTGTAATCAAGGTGTCCAGATCTTTCAACGAGGCGAACTGGACCAGCGTTTCGGCATCCAGCTTGGACGAATCGGCCAGCACCACAATGCGGCGTGCCGATTGGACGAAGGCCGCTTTGACGGCGGCTTCTTCAGGATCGGGGGTGCTCAGCCCGAAGGCCGAGTGGATTCCGTTGGCGCCGATGAAGGCGATGTCCGGACGGATGCGGTGGGCCGCGTCCACGGTGGACTGGCCCACGGCAGCCTGGGTGAGGCCGCGGACCCGGCCACCCAGCAGGTGGAGGGCGATTCCAGGCTCGCCGGCGAGCTTGGCGGCGATGGGGATGGCGTGGGTGATGACTACGAGTTCGTTCTCCGAGCCGGAGTCGGGGGCGGCCGAGGGGTCGGACAGGCGCAGGGCGATCAGGTCCGCCAGCGCTTCAGTGGTTGAGCCGGCGTCCACCAGGATGCTGCCTGCCGGATTTTGCGGGATGAAAGCCAGGGCGGCCTCGGCGATGCGCAGCTTTTCCGGCTGCCGCTGCACGGTCCGTTCCAGGATGCTTTCCTCCGTGGTGCTGATCCGGTCCGGGGCGACGGCGCCGCCATGGACCCGGCGTACCGTACCGGCGGCCTCCAACGCAGCGAGGTCCCGCCGGACGGTTTCGGTGGTGATGTTGAAGCGCTCGGCAAGCGCAGTGACGCTGGCCCGGCCGCTTTCGGCGACTAGACCCGCGATCAGCTGTTGGCGCTCCTCGGCGAACACTTACCCTCCATTGCGTAAATCCTGCTGGTACTTCCGATGCCGGCTGGTGCGACCGGCTTCCGTGACTGCCATCACACGATGTTGAATTGCTTGACTTTATCTTTGTTCATGTGGGTTTGTCAATGAAAACAACACGAACGCAGATTCCGATGTGGCGTTAGACGGCGGAAGCCGGGCCCGACCGTGTTGGTCTGGCCCGGCTTCCGGGATACTCCTGGTGCGGTTCGCCTGTGTCCGTGAACAACTTTCCGCGGACGGCGGCGGCCGGAGGGTCATGGCTAGAGGCTGCCGTCCCGGCTCTCATTGCGGACAATCCGCTCGCCCGTGTTCGGGTCCACCACCGAACGGGTTTCGCTCACCCGCCGGGTGCGCCCCGGCGAAGCCAGGACCAGCGATGCGATCAAGCCGATGACGCCGACGGCCATGAGGATGTACCCGATCAGGGTTTGGTCTACATAGGGGATGAGGCCGGGGGTGATGGCCCAGGCCAAGATGGCACCGATGGCGATGAGGAAAATGGAGGAACCGATTCTCATGACTTGCTCCTAGCTGTCCGGGGGACGTGCGGGCAAAAAGACGTGCGGCAAACTTGATCAGTATGCTGTCTAGCGACAGGCTACAGCCCGTTTCCCCCTGTTTCAATGAACCCGAAGGCGCGCGCCGGAGCCGTGTCACAGTCGTTATTTACCGGGATGTTCCCTGCGGCGGGAAGTAACACCGGCAGCCGGAGGTGTGCCGCGCGTACTGTGGATTGCGCACGCGGAACACAGTGCGCAGTGTCCACAGACCCCAGGAGCAGTGTTACCCATGTCTGAACAAGTCCCCGCGGTAGTAGTCACCGGCCTGGGAGCAGTGACCCCCGTCGGCTCGACCGCCGGCGAAACATGGGATGCGCTGCTGGCCGGACGTTCCGGGATTGCGGCCCTCGACGACGGCTGGTCAGGGGGGCTCCCCGTACGCATCGCGGGACGCGCGTCGGTGGACGTTCAGTCACTGCTGTCCACCCTGGAATACAAAAGGATGGACCGCTGCGGCCACCTGGCGCTTGTCGCCGCACGCGAGGCCTGGGCGCACGCCGGCCGGCCGGAGGTCCACCCGGAACGGCTCGCCGTCGTGATCGGCTCCGGCTATGGAGGCCTGGACACCACCCTTGAGCAGACCCGGACCCTGGACGGGAAGGGGCCCCGCCGGGTCTCACCGCACACGCTGACCCGGATTATGGTCAACGGACCTGCGGCGTGGGTCTCCATTGACGTCGGGGCCCGCGGCGGGGCGCGGACTCCCGTCAGCGCCTGCGCCTCCGGGGCCGAAGCGATCTCGCAGGCGGCAGACATGATTCGCAGCGGCGCTGCCGACGTGGTGATCGCCGGCGGAGTGGACTCCTGCATCAACGGCCTGACCATCAGCGGGTTCTCGCAGATCAGGGCCCTCTCCACCCGCAACGACAGCCCGCAGGCCGCCTCCCGTCCCTTCGACCGGGACCGCGACGGCTTCGTCATGGCCGAGGGCGCCGGGATCGTTGTGCTGGAAAGCGAGGACCACGCCCGATCCCGCGGGGCAGATGTGCTCGGCGTGATCGCAGGCAGCGCCGTCACCTCTGATGCCGTGGACATCGTGGCCGCCGACCCCGCGATGCAGCGCCGCGTCCTGCAGAAAGCCATTGCCGCCGCCGGACTCACCGGGGCGGACATAGGCTTCGTGCACGCCCACGCCACGTCCACTCCCGTGGGGGACCGGCTCGAAGCGGAAGCCATCGGCGCCGTCGTCGGACCTTCCGTTCCCGTCACGTCAACGAAAAGCCTCACGGGGCACCTGCTGGGCGGGGCCGGGGCGCTCGGCGCCATCGTCACCATCCAGGCGCTGCGTACCGGCGCCATCCCGGGGACCCTCAACCTCGACAACCCGGACCCGGACATCCACCTCAACATCGTTTCGGAGACAACCACGGGGCCGGCTGCGAAGGCCGGCATTGCCAACGCCTTCGGATTCGGCGGCCACAGCGCCTCGCTGGTGATCACCGCAGGCTGAGGCCTGCCGCCGGGACCGCCGGCGGAAAGTTAGGCTGTTGCGATGGAGACAGTCGTATGGTCCAGGCCGGAGAACCAGCGCGCCGGCACGCCGCTGCTGGTGATGATGCACGGCTACGGCACGGACGAAGTGCGCATGTCGGACCTTTTCGGGCAGCTGCCGCCCGAGTTCACCTGTGCCGCCCTGCGCGCGCCCAAAGTGATAGGCGATGATTACGGCTGGTTCCTGCTGGACTATTTCCTGACCCATGACTTCGCCGACGTCATTTCAGTCAGCAACAAGGTGTTCGACTGGATCAACTCCGTCAAGGCGCAGCACAGCAGCGTGAGCCTGCTGGGCTTCTCGCAGGGCATGGCAATGGCCAGCACGCTCTTGCGGCTGCGGCCCCACGACTTCCGGGCCGTGGTGGGGTTGTCCGGATTCGTCCTGGACAACGAACTGCTGGCCATGAGCGAATCGTTCGACGCCAAGCCGCCGTTCTTTTGGGGCCGGGACAAGGCCGACCTGGTGATCAATGACGACGCCGTGGAGCACACCGCTGATTGGCTGAACCGGAACACGCAGCTGACGGCGCGCACCTACCCGGGCATGGGACACACCATTTCCAAGGCGGAGATGGTGGATGTGAGCGCCTTCCTGCGCCACTACGTCCTGCGCTGAGGGACCAAGCGCGCGCGTGGTTTTCCCCGGAAGCCCGAAATAATCCGCACCCGCGGGTAAAACCAGTTGCGCGCTAAATTTGTAAGCGCTTACACTCTTCTTCGGCCATGTATCGGGCCCACGACTTCCGAAGAAGAAAGGGCTGAGCCCGTGTTGCATGGCTAAAGCACCGCGCGTGACCATCCAGGACGTTGCCGCATTGTCGGGGCTGTCCATCTGTACCGTTTCCCGTGCGCTGCGCGGGCTGCCCAACGTGTCGGACACCGCCCAGGAGAAGGTGGCAGACGCCGCCACCAAGCTCGGCTACAGGGCCTCGTCGGCGGCATCGCGCCTGGCCGGCGGCACCACCGGGTCCGTGGCCATCATCGCGCCCACCGCCACGGCGTGGTTTTTCACCCAGGCCGTGGAGGCTGCCGAGGAAGTCTTCGCTGACAGCGGCTTCGACACCATGCTGATCAGCCTGCGCAACACCCCCAGCGTGCACCGCAAAGTCTTCGGCGACCTTGACGCGTTGTCGCAGCGCGTGGACGGGGTGCTGCTGCTCAATATTGCCCTCAGCAGCGGCGACATCGACGCGCTGGCCTCCTCCGGGCTTGCCGTGGCCAGCGTGGGCATGCACAACGTCCCCTGGGACAACGTGGGAATCGACAACGAGGACGCGGCATGGAAGGCAACCAGCCACCTCCTGGGCCTGGGACACTGGGACCTGGCCATTCTCTCCGGCCGCGAATCGGGCGAGCGCTCGGTGGTCACGGCCACGGACCGCCTCAACGGATTCAGGCGGGCGCTGGCCGAGCACCACCTGACCGTGGACCCGGACCTGGTAATGGATGCCGGGTCGAGCATCGAAGGCGGCCGCCGGGCCATGACCGAGCTCATCGAAAACCGCAGGATGCCCTCCGCGATTTTCGCCGGCTGCGATGAAACTGCCTTCGGCGCACTCATGGCCCTGCGCGAGCTTGGTTTGTCAGCGCCGAAAAACGTGTCCATCATAGGTATAGACGATCATCAGATGAGTTGGTTCCTGGGGCTTAGCACCATAGCGCAGCCTGTGGCCGACCAGGGCGCCTTCGCAGCCAACCTGCTGATCGAAGGACTCCAACGTCCGGGGCCGTTGAACGCCCCCGCCAGCCACGTGCTGGATACCAAGCTGATTGAACGCAAGAGCACGCGCCGGAAGCGTTGAGCGTACGCGCCGAGCCACCTGACACCAAACAGTGCATCGCCGCACTTCTGCACCAATCCCCGTTGAATCAAGCGATTCCCGCCGCCGCAAAAACCTGCAGTATCCACGCACGTCCCCCTGCACGCCGTCTGAAAGGACACCGAGTACCGCATGACTGAGCTTTCAAACAGCACCACCGTCCACGGCTGGACCGGCGCTTCCGCCATCCTCTTCGACCTCGACGGCGTGCTCACGCCCACGGCGATCGTCCACGAGCGCGCCTGGCAGGAGCTTTTCGACGGCTTCCTGCAGGACGTTCCGGAAGCGGACAGCTACCGCGAAAGCGACTACTTCGACCATATCGACGGCAAGCCCAGGTTCGACGGCGTCCGGGACTTCCTTGCCTCGCGCAGCATCGTCCTGCCCGAAGGCCCCTCGGACGACGACCCCGCCAACGACACGGTCCATGGACTCGGCAACCGCAAGAACAAGGTTTTCAACGACATCGTCGAAGCCGGCGGCGTGGCCCCGTACGAGGGCTCGGTGCGCTTCCTGGAAGCAGCGCAGGCGCTGGGACTCAAGGTCGCCGTCGTCTCTTCCTCCCGGAACGCGCCGGCAGTGCTGCAGGCCGCAGGACTGGCCCACCACTTCCCCGTGGTGGTGGACGGCCTCGTCGCCGCTGCCGCGGGCCTGCCCGGCAAGCCCAGCCCGGCAACCTACGAGTACGCGGCGCAGCTGCTGGACCTCCCCAGCGCGGAATGCGTCGTGGTTGAGGACGCAGTGTCCGGGGTCCAGGCCGGAAGCGCCGGCACCTTCCATTCGGTGATCGGAGTGGACCGCGGAGCCGGCCGGCAGACGCTGCTGGACGCCGGCGCCACGCTGGTGGTCGAGGACCTGAACGAACTCCTGTAGCCCCGCCGCACCAAACCCCCAACCTGCACAACGCCAAAAGGAACCCCAACAGCCATGGCACTCATCACCTCTGACCGTGCTCGTTTCCCGAACGACCCCTGGCAGCTCGTGGAAACCGTACACCTTCCCGGCAACTCCGGAACCCTGGAAACCCTCTTCAGCCTGGGCAACGGCCATCTCGGCATCCGCGGCGCCCACTGGGCCGCCGCGGACGCAGACCTGCCCGGAAGCTTCATCAACGGCTTCCACGAGACCTGGGACATCAAGCACGCAGAGAACGCCTTCGGCTTCGCCCGCACCGGCCAGCGGATCCTCTACATTCCGGACGTCAACAACTTCACCGTGATCATCGATGGCGAAACGCTGACCCTGAGCGAATCGACGGTGCTGGACTACCGCCGGTCCGTTGACTTCGCCACAGGGATCTACGAATGCCGGATCACCTGGCACTGCCGCTCAGGTGCCACCGTAACCACCACGGAGCGCCGGGCCGTGGGCTACCAGTCACGCGGCACCCTGGGCATCAGCCTCGAAGTGGCTGCGGACCGTGACATCTACGCAGATGTGACGTCCTCCGTGATCAACCGCCAGGACCAGCCCGTGGAGGACCACTCCACCCACGATCCGCGCCGCGCCGGACGGCACGCCGGCCGAGTCCTGCTGCCGGTACGGCTCGACGGCGGGGACGGCTCGCTCCGCCTTTCCTGGGAAGCCGCCGACTCCCGCCAGCGTGTGGGTCTGGCCGTGGACCACTGGACCTCGGCCGAGGTCCAGCCGTTCGAGACCCTGGTGGACCAGGACGACAGCAGCGTCCGGTATGTACTCGCTGTGGGAGCCGACCAGCCCTTCCGCCTTGAGAAGACCGCCAGCTACGCCGTGGCGCGGGCCTTCCGCGAGGGCGCCGTGGACGGCGGGTCCGCGCAGGACCCCTCGGAAGCGGCGGAGAACGCGCTTCAGCCCGTCAATGCCATCTTCGCCGAAAGCGAAGCGCACTACCGCGATTACTGGGCCACCTCAGACATTGTGGTGGGCGGCCAGCCCGAACTGCAGCAGGCCATCCGCTGGAACCTCTTCCAGCTGGCCCAGGCCAGCGCCCGCGCGGACGTCGCCGGCATCCCGGCCAAGGGCGTCACGGGCTCCGGCTACGATGGCCACTACTTCTGGGACCAGGAGGTGTACCTGCTTCCGTACCTGACGTACACCAGCCCGGACAACGCGCGCCAGGTCCTGGAGTTCCGGCATGAGATGCTGCCGGACGCCAAGGTCCGCGCCAAGGAACTGAGCGTTGACGGGGCACTGTTCCCGTGGCGCACCATCAACGGGCTCGAAGCCAGCGCCTACTACGCCGCCGGCACCGCGCAGTTCCACATCGCCGCCGCCGTCGCCTTCGCCGCCAACAGGTACATGTGGGCCAGCGGCGACGAGGACTTCAAGCACGGCATGGGCGCGGAGCTGCTGATCGAAACCGCCCGGATGTGGGTCTCCCTCGGCTTCTTCGGCAAGGACGGGCTGTTCCATATCCACGGCGTCACGGGCCCGGATGAGTACACGGCCGTGGTGAACGACAACCTCTACACAAACGTCATGGCCAGGTTCAACCTGCGCACCGCAGCGGCCCTGGACCACCCGGAAATCGACGACGCCGAACGCGAGCTCTGGGAGCAGGCTGCCATCCGGATGCAGCTGCCCTACGACGAAGACCTCGAGGTGTATTCGCAGGACAACGACTTCATGACCCTGGAGCCGTGGGACTGGAGCACGCCCCGGTCCAAGTACCCGCTGCTGCTGAACTTCCACCCGCTGGTGATCTACCGCCACCAGGTCCTCAAACAGGCGGACACCGTGCTGGCGATGTTCCTGCAGTGGCAGGACTTCACGGCCGACGAAAAGCGGCGCGCGTTCGACTTCTACGATCCGATCACCACCGGCGACTCCACCCTGTCCGCCTGCGTCCAGGGAATCATGGCTGCCGAGGTGGGCTACGAAAAGGCCGCGCTGGACCACTTCACCCATGCGGCGTACATCGACCTCGACGACACCCACGGCAACACCATCGACGGCGTGCACATCGCCTCCACCGGCGGTGTGTGGAGTTCGCTGGTCAGCGGCTTTGCGGGGCTCCGGGACCAGGGCGACGTTCCGTTCTTCGACCCGAGGCTGCCCGACGAATGGGAGGGCCTGACCTTCCACCTGAAGGTGCGCGGCCGCCTGCTGTTCGTGGAGCTGGGCCAGGGATCCATCGGCCTCAGCATCCGCGAGGGCGAACCACTGGACGTCAACGTCCGCGGCGAACTGCTCACGGTGGGCCAAGACGTTGCCCGGGTGCCGCTGGCCCCGGTCGGCGCGCCGGAGCCCACCATCTTCCCGAGCGGACTTCCGACGGCGTCCATCCCGATCGTGCGCGCCCGCACCTAAGCGCGCAGTAGTTCCAACAGCAGTAGTCCCAACAGACGGGCGGGATCAACCGAACGGTTGATCCCGCCGTCGTGCTTCGGCGAAAGACTGGGGGAGTGAAAAAACTCTTCCATGCCTCGTTTGCCTATGCCATCGCCGGAGTCCTCTCCGGCCTCTACTATCGGGAACTCACCAAGATCAACGGCTTCACCGGCGACTCCCAGCTGGGCCTGGTGCACACGCACTGGCTGGTGCTGGGCTTCATCGTTTTGCTGCTGGTGCTCGGGCTGGAGAAGGTCTTCGCCATCTCCGCTGCGGCGCCGAGGCTGTTCGCCTGGTTCTTCTGGATCTGGAACGCCGGCGTGGTGGTCACCGGCGGGATGATGCTGGTCAAGGGGACACTGGTCGTGGCAGGTTTGGATGCCAGCTCCAAAGCGCTCGCCGGGATCGCCGGCACCGGCCACATGCTGCTCACCGCCGGCCTGGTGCTGCTCTTCCTGGCCCTGCGGAAGGCATTGACGGCGGCCACTGACGCCCCGTCGGCGGTGCCGCCGCTGCCTGTGGCCGCCAAGGCGTAGCAGCCGCGGGGCGCGGCAGGCTCCGACATGGCAGCCGCTGGGTGCGGCAGCCTACGGGCTGTCGGCGGTTTCCCGGTCCCCGGCGCTGCGGTCCAGCGGGTGGGCCAGCTCGTCGGCCGGCATCCTGGCAACCACCAAGGCCACCACTGCCATGACGGGGCAGACGCCTCCAGCCACCAGGAAAATCACCCAGGTGGGCACCACAGCCGCAGCGGGTCCGGCCAGTGCCATGGAGACGGGCATCAGGGCCAGGGACACGAAGAAGTCCAGGCTGGACACGCGGCCCGCAGTGGCAACAAGGGACAGCTCAAGCGGACCGCCGCCCAGGTGGATCACCTGGTACACCATGCCCACAGCCCACATTCCGGAACCGAAAATGGAGACGGCCAGCGCCGCGATCAGCACCCGGTACTCCCGGTGCACAAAGGGCCGCAGGGCTCTGGGGGTGGGCATAAGGCTAGTCTAGGGCCGCCCATCCGGCCGCGCCGCAGCTGCCGCCAACCCCTGCAGGGCTAGCCTCGATTTTTCATGACGGTCGGTGATGGTCGCTGGTTCGTGCCGGTGTGTTGATCGGCGGGTGTTTTCTGTTTTCGGGCAGTGTGATGTGGCC
>NZ_JARCCY010000043.1:0-41054 GCF_039907775.1 Arthrobacter sp. CC3 | reverse complement strand
ACTCCAACGGATCCTCATCCGACAGCTCCGCCGCTGCCCCTACTGCCAACACGCCCCGCCAACCTAACAAAGTACTACTAGGCACGGCGCGGTACCGGTTCTACGTTTCAAGTTCCACGGTTCGAGGAAGAACAGGCAGTTGACTACCACCATCCCCAAAGTGTTCTTTGTGATCGGCCCGGCCGGTTCCGGAAAGTCCAGCGTTAGCAGGCTCATCGCCCAGCGGTTCGGGGCTGCGTACATCGACAAGGACACCGCCACCATCCGGTTCACCGAGCTGCTGCTGCGGCTCAACGGCTCGGACCCCAACGAGCGGGACAACAACGAGTTCTACCAGAGCACCATCATGCCGCTGGAGTACGCGTCCATCCTGGACCTCACCCGGGACAACCTGATGGCCGGAAACTCCGTGGTGCTGGACGCGCCGTTCGGCAAGTTCTTCACGGACGACGACTACCTGTCCAAGATCCGCTGCCAGCACCAGTGGCCGGAGGCGGAACTGGTGGTTGTCCACGTGAAGCTGGCGGGCGAGGCACTCCGTCAGCGCCTGATTTCCAGGGGCTACCCGCGGGACGAGTGGAAACTCGCCAACTGGGAAACCTTCTGGGCCGGGGCGCAGGCCAATTCCTGCCAATGGAAGGAAGCCCGCCACGTGGACTTCGACAACAGCGCCGCGGCAGCGGACATTACGGACTTCGCGTCGGCGCTGACTGCAGGGGTGGCCTGAGGTCAGAGAACTTCAAGCGATGCTGAGGACGGCGGGATTTCTGCCGTCCTCAGCATCGCTTCTCGATGTGTTACAACTGCGGCACGCACTGGCCGGTGCCCAACACTGCTAGGCCCGCACGGTCGCCGTCGGCAAGGCCAGTCACATTGTTTCCCTCGCCATACATCAATTGGCTGGGGTCATCGACGTGGCTGAGGCCCAGAACGTGTCCGAGTTCGTGAGTGATGACGGCGCGTGCGTGGGCTGATCCCTCCGGCCATTGCATGATCTCCGAGAGAGTCGGGGCATCAAGGCGCACCTGTCCTGCGACCAGCACATAGGGCGAGCCCAAGGCATTGACCATGGTGCTGCCTCCCAGCCCCGCGACTTTTCCGGCGAGCCCAGGTGACTCCTCCGGAGTGGACCACGCGATGAGAACCGGAGCCCAGTGTTGGCCGTAACGGTCCGGCTGGTACGGTTTCCGCTCGTCGCTGGGACCCTCGCTCGTTGCTCCATCGTTCACAAACTGGAGACCGCTTGCGGCGGAAACCTCAGCAACGGCCTCCGCCAACAGCAAATCCGCGCCCGGCGGCGCGTTGTCTGGCCGGACAACATAGTGGACGGGGCGGCAGGGATCGTACGCGGCGAATGGCTGGTCTGCATCAGGCGACGGCTGGAGCAAGTATGAGCGCGATCCGGTCGTAGCGGGCGGCCGGCCCAGCGGGGAAGCTGCAGCCTCAAAGCCTGGCGGTGGCACCTTGGAGCCCGGAAGGTACGGCAGAACGGCTGGCAGAACGAACCTTTCCAGCAGCGATGGAGTGAAGTAAAGGCCGACGATGAGTGCGATCGCCAAGCCCGCCGTGGACTTTCTTCTCGCCCTTCGGGTCACGCGGGTCCATGCCGGGCGCCGAAAGAATCCCGGTTTCTTAGCCCGTTGAGGGGACGCGGAGCCCGCACGCCACGGGTCGTTGTCCGTTGCGCGGCCCAGTGCTTCGTCAATTGCCCATTGCGGTATTCTTCCGCTGGCTGAGCGACGGACGGCTGGCGGCAATCCGCTGGCGCTTTGGCGGTTGGCGGGCGGATTGCCCCGCTTAGTGGAAAACGAACGCAACAGTGTCCCCCTGACTGCACGAATTCCGTCGTCCCTGACGGATGATGCCAGCATACGGGCTGCGTCGGTGAATGCGGTCCCGCGCCCCTAGCCCCCGCACGCGTTCTGTGCTGGACTGGCTGACGGGCCGAGCCTGTGTCAGGCATGGCCCACCAGTCGGCCAGCCGGCTCAGGCCGGCCCAAAGAAGGGATCTGTCGCATGGCAACGTTCAAGATCGGCTACTTCGTAGGAAGCCTGGCCCGCGGCTCCATCAACCGCACACTCGCCAACGCCGTGATCAAACTGGCTCCGGAGGACCTCGAGTTCACCGAGATTCCCATCAAGGACCTCCCGCTCTACAGCTACGACTACGACGCCGATTTTCCCCCGGCCGGACGTGCGCTGAAGGAAGCGATCGAGGGCTCGGACGGCATCCTGTTCGTGTCCCCCGAATACAACCGCTCCATCCCCGGCGCCCTCAAGAACGCCATCGACTGGGGATCCCGCCCCTGGGGCACCAACTCGTTCGCCCGCAAACCGACCGGCATCCTCGGCGCCTCACCGGGCAGCATCGGCACCGCGGTCATGCAGTCCTCCATGCGCGCAGTCCTCAGCTTCCTCGACGCGCCCCAGCTCAACGCCCCCGAGGCCTACCTGAAGTTCAATCCCGCCGACTTCGCCGAGGACGGAACCGTCACCAACCAGGGCACCGCGGACTTCCTGCGCCATTACATGGAGGAATACGGCGCGTTCGTGGAACGGGTCCTCGCCGCCAACGCTCCCGGCCACATCGGCGACCCCAAACCGGACGAGGCCAAGCTCTCGCGTTAAGGAACAAAACGAAAGCGGTCGACGGCGGGAGGTCCCGCCGTCGACCGCTTTGGCATTGCTTCTTAGCCATGTTGTTGAAACTCCCGTCGGTCCTCTGAATACTGGAAGGCAGGTTATTCAGGATCGGCCAGGGGCGGTGTGGACATGACCAGCGAAGGAGCCGGCAGCGCGTTCAAGCGCCGCCTGGAACGAGCCGTCGAACTGCGCGCTGTCCGGGCAACCGGCATGACAACCGCGGAGGAAGCCGAGCTCGCCGCCGCTGAGGAAAAAGAGCGGGAAAAGCGCCGGAAAGTGGACGACGCCAAACGGGCCGAATACCTGATCCGGGACGCCATGGCCCAGGGGAAGTTCGACAACCTGAAGTACGCCGGCAAACCCATCCCGGGGCTGGGCGAGGCCTACGACCCCGAATGGTGGGTCAAGGGCCTGATCCAGCGCGAGAACCTCACCGGCATGGGGCCGAAAGCCATCCTCCTGCGGACCGAAGACTCCGAGCTGGACGCCCGGCTCGACGCCCAGTTTGCCGAGAAGCAGGTCCGCGACATCCTGGCGGACTTCAACAAGCGCGTGATCGATGCCCGCCGCCAGCTCCAGGGCGGACCACCCGTCATCACGAAGACCCGTGACATTGAGGCTGAAGTGGAGCGCTGGCGCGAACGCCGCGCTGAGCGCGCTGCAGCTGCGGCCGCGCAGCCGGCGGAGCCTGAACTGAAGCGATCCTGGTGGCGGCGGATCTGGAACGGGGGGTCGTGACAGGGCCACAATAGAGGGACTATCTCGCGGCCCCTTGAGGTTGGCATGCGCGCGTCGGCATCGTCCCACTTAGCATTGCCTGTCGTTCTCGTCTTCGCCTTCCTGCTGGCCGGCTGCGGCCAGCAACCCGGACCTCCCGGGCCGCCTACGGAATCGGCGAGTGACCTCCCGGCGTCCGCGCCAGCCAGCGCCCCGTCAGGCGCGACGCAAACCCCGGACAACACGAAAACGCCGGCTGCCGGCGGGACCTCCACTGAGCCCGCGGCCCCTGAGTCCGTAGCGTGGACCAGCTACACGACGGCGGACGGCCAGCTCACGTTCGACCTTCCCGCCACGTGGAGCGTCAGGGATCCCGCGGGGGAACTGGCGGAGGGCGGAGGCGCCTTCGCGGAGGTCACCAACACTGCATTAAAACCGTTGGCGACGCTGCGGACCAACATGGCAACAGGGTCCACCTGCGTGGACCGGTACCCGTACTCCGTGCTCGACTCCCAGGACCTGACGGCGCTGACCCTTAAAGGCGCCACGCCGCGGTTCGTCTATGAGACCAGGGGAAACGCCACCGCCCCGGGGCCGGCAGACACTCCGGCTGCGGCGTACGGGATCACGTCCGGTCCTCCGCCGGCCGGGGACTCGGCCTGCGCCATCTTCCAGTTCTTCACGTGGCCGCCGAACGCGGCCATGTTCGGGGCCTTCTACGATCCGGCGAACAATGACACTCCCGCGGACGAGTCCCTGCCCTACCTGGAGAAAGCCAAGATCTACCTGGAGACCTCGGAGTACCGCAGCATCAAGCGCATGATTACCTCCCTGCGGCCCGCGGGATAGCTGCGCGGGCCTAGAGCCAGTCCTCCTCGAAGTCCGGGTGATCGGCATAGGGCAGCGCCAGCGCCTTCAGCGATCGGGTGGTCCACTCGATGGCTTCGGGGATCCAGCGGGACTCCTCCTCGAAGGGGTCGCTGACCATGGTTGCAAGCGCCGTTTGCCGGGCAGATTCGACGGTCCGGATGACCCTCTTCTTCGCCTCGCACTCCAGCAGCAGGCGGTGTTCGTACCATCGCCCTGATTCGGAGACCGTGCGGTCACTGAGGATTTTCCGGGCCGCTGCCTCGTCTTCCCTGATGCGCTCGGACAGGAACTCGACAATGTCCACAACCACTCAGCTTTCGGCGGCTGCCCCGTCTGCAAGGTCGGCGACTGTGATGTCGGCTCCTTCGGCGGGGTCCTGCGAATGCGCCCGGATGTCCCGCGGATCCGCGTTCACGTCGCCTTCGGCCGGAGCCTCGCTGTGGACACGCTCCGACGTCTTTGGATTCTCGCTCATGTCCGCTCCTTTTGCTGCGGTTGCTGTGGTTTCTGCGGTGACGTGGGACCCCCACTACTGATCATCTAGCGCCCGGAGCCGCAGCGCTGTCAAGAACCATTCCGGCCCTGCCGGGCTGACGGAGTGGGGGACAATGGGTCCATCGGATGACGGCCCAGGCGAAGGAGCAGGACGGTGTCAGAGACAAACGGACCACGGCGCGCGGCGCAGCAGATGCAGGAGGCGGCCCGCTATCTGGCCCGTGCCACCCGGAACCTGGACGCGCCATCGGACAGCCACGAAATCCTCCGCAGCCTCACCGAAACGCAGGGGTCCATCGCGCAGGCCATCCGGGAACTGGCCGCATGGCACCGGGCGGCGGCCGCGGGAACGCATTACGCCCGCCCGCACAACGAAAGCGCCCGCGGCGTGATGATCGCCGTGTCCGAACTGGACCTTGCGGCGCAGGAAGCCGATGCCCTGCAGGAGACGCTTAACCGGGCGCACGGCGGCAGCAGCGTAGTGAACTGGCTGGAAGAGCCCGAACCGGAACCGCCGTCCAGCGATGACTGACGGCGGCTGACACCCGGCGTCCGCCGCGGCTGACTGCAGGCAGCCACTAACGCAAGAGGACGACGGCGGGAAGTCCCGCCGTCGTCCTCTGCTTTCAGTTGCTGGTGTCTGGTCCCGATGCAGGGGGAGTCCCCGCCCCGCTACGCGTGCGAGTACGTCAGGCAGTCCGCATTGTCTGCGCCCGGACCCACATGAACCTCCGGGGCCTTGCACATCAGGTGGTCGTTGTGGACGCATTCGGAGCGCTGGCAGGCTCCGACGTCGGCCAGGACCTTGGGCAGTCCGCCGTGCATGCCGGTGTCGATGAAGGTAGCGCAGGATGCATGGTCCTGGGTCCCGCCGACGGTGATGGCGGCGGCGTTGCAATTCGAGTGGTCGTTGAAGGAACAGTTGGAAACACTGCAGTCTGCGACGTGCGTTGTCATAGGAAGATCCTCCGTGGTTCGGCTGCCCGGGCGGGCTGCTCCCTGTGACCCACGGTAAGCCTGTCCGGCCGGATCAAAAAGACCCAAACGTGTGACCTAATTGCCGGGTTCCTGCGACTGGTTAGGGCATTACGGCCTATGGTCCGGCAACGCGCCGCTTCTTATGATGGACGTAGGGCCGACGGCACGACTCCCGGCACGTCCGGGGGGCCTTCCCAAAGACCGCCGCCGGCCCCTCACCTCCCACAGGCTCACCTGCCAACAGCAAGGCGGCTACACCAGGCTGTCTTGCTTTTCCTGTGCCTGGGCAGTTGCCGGAGCGTTGGTTGTTGCCGGAGCGGGCAGTGCGTGATGGAAAGGGTTGAACCGGCTGCGCGACAGTTCGCCGAATGCGTAGGCCGTCTCGGCATGCTCGGAGAGGTCCACGCCCGCGTTTTCGGCTTCCTCGCTGACCCGGAAACCGATGGCCCTGTGGATGGCACGGCCGATGACCAACGTGCCCAGGCCGGACAAGGCGATGGTGACGAGGACGGCGACGAGCTGGGCCACGAGCTGCTGTGCGCCGCCGCCGTACAGGAGGCCGCCGCCCACACCGTCCACCGGCAGGGCGATGAAGCCAAGAGAGAGCGTGCCGATGACGCCGGCTCCGAAGTGGACACCCACGACGTCCAGCGAATCGTCAAAGCCGAACCGGTATTTCTGGTCGACGAAGACCGCGCAGGCCGCGCCGGCCACGAGGCCCAGGCCCAGGGCTGCGAGGGGGCTGATGTTGGCGCAGGAGGGGGTGATGGCCACCAGGCCGGCAACTACACCTGAAGCGGCGCCGAGGGAGGTGGGGTGCCCGTGGCGGATCTTTTCGGTGACCAGCCAGCTCAGCATGGCCGCGGCCGGTGCCACCAGGGTGTTGACCCAGATGAGGCCGGCCTGCTCGGCAGTGGTGGCGGCACCGCCGTTGAAGCCGAACCAGCCGAACCAGAGGATGGCGGCACCGAGCATGATGAACGGGATGTTGTGCGGCCGGTGGTTGGGGTCCTTGGCGAATCCCTGGCGCTTTCCCACGATCAATGCGAGGACGAAGGCTGCGGTTCCGGAGCTGACCTCGACGACGGCGCCGCCGGCAAAGTCGATCACCTGGCCGAAGATGGCGGTGATGGCGCCGCCGGCGCTCATGAGGCCGCCGCCCCAGATCATGTAGGCCAGCGGGCAGTAAACCAGGGTGATCCAGATGGGGACGAAGAGCGCCCAGGCGCTGAACTTGGCGCGGTCCGCGATGGCGCCGCTGATGAGGGCCACGGTGATGATGGCGAAGGTGGCGCTGAAGGCCGCCTTCATGAGGTCCGGCGAGCCCATCAGGTTCTGCAGGCCAAAGTTGGCGAAGGGGTTGCCGAACAGGCCGAGGATGCCGTCGCCGGTGGTCATGGAGTAGCCCCACAGGACCCACACGACGCCGACGATGCCGGCCGAGATAAAGCTCATCATGATCATGTTGAGCGCCGCCTTGGCACGGGTCATGCCGCCGTAGAACAGGCCGAGGCCGGGGGTCATGAACAGCACCATGGCCGACGACAGCATCAGCCAGACGTTTTCCGCAGTGATTTGCACCTGCGTGTCCCTTCTCATCAAGTCTTCCGTACGGGACCTCGAGTGATTCCGGGCCACGCCCCCGCTCAATGTTTCCCGCTTTGTGTTTCCGATAATGGGGCGCTAGGTTGCGGGTAAGTTACAGGAACGGGGCCAGCGTGAAGATCACGTGACCGTCTTGTTTCGGGCATGTTAACTGGAGCGCTTCGACGGCGTGACGGGAGGGCGACTGCAGGTTGCGTTTCGGCAAGATGACGGGCGGCTCACCGCAGGCGGCTGGCCCGCCGGCTGCGGGCTAGCGGGAGGGTGCCGGCGTCGGTCCCTGCGGGATGTACATGGACGGCGGCGGCGGAGGGAAGAGCTCTGCCGGGTACAGCCCGGCAACTTCCATCATGTAGTTGGCCCACTGCGGCCCGGCCAGCATGTAGCCGTCAATGGCCTTGTAGAAGTTGCCGTTGATGGTGATGTTCTGGCCGGCCCTCTTTTGGCCCTGCAGGGTGTCGCCGAAGAACGACGCCGTGGCCAGGCCCGAGGTGTAGCCCACCACCCAGGTGGCGCCGTTGTTGTTGGACGTTCCCGTCTTCGCCGCTACCGGAACCCGGCTCTGGACCTTCGGGTTGATGTAGACCCCGGATCCCATCTTCAGGACGTCCTGCAGCACGGCGTTGACCCCGCGGGCCACCTCGGGCTTGACGGCGGCGCGGCACTGCGTGGCCTCGGCCGGATAATGCCGCCCTGCGGTGTCGCTGACGTCCGCGACGCCGATGGGAGTGCAGTACCGGCCGTCATTGGAGAACGTGGCAAAGGCGTTCGCCAGGTGCAGGGGAGCCACCCCGATGGCGCCCAGCAGATTGCCCAGCTGATGCATGTTCACCTGGGCTCCGTCCAGGCCGCTGTGGATCCCCACCGCATCCACCATCTTCTGGATTCCGCAGAAATCCAGCTGCGTGGCGGCGGCGAAGGTTGCCGTGTTGATGGAGTTGTACAGGCCGTAGTTGATGGGCATGGGCCGGTAGTATCCGAGGTCGTTGTTTTGAAGGTCGTCTTCAGCCCCCAGCCCGGCGTTCTTTTCAGCCGTGCTGTAGGCGCCGAGCACCTTGCCGCAGCTGGACCGCCACGGAAAGTTCAGCGGGTAGGTCCGCCGGGACGCATCGATCATCGCGTTCAGGGGTTTTCCCTCATTCAGCCACTCCGCGAACGTGAACGGCTTCATGGTGGATCCGGGCTGGAATCCGCCGGCTCCGTTCAGGTCATTGCCGTTGGCATCCATGGAATCGACGTTGAAGTTCAGCTGGGTGTCGAATTTCCCGTCCGCCGGAAGGAATACGGTGTTCTGGGCCATGGCCAGGATCCGGCCGGAGCCGGGCTGGATGGTCACCAAGGCTGCACCCCAGGTGTCCGGGTTGGCTCCCGCGGTGGCATCCACCTGGGCCTGGGCGGCGGCCTGCAGCCTGCTGTCCAGGGTGGTGACGATGGTCAGGCCGCCGCGGTACAGCAGCCTCTCCCGGTCTTTGAGTTCCACACCGTAGGCCGGGTTGTTGAGGATCAGATGGGACACGTAGTCGCAGAAGTACGGTGCGATGACGGCGGCGGCGCAGCCCTGCCTGCCCGGGGTGATTTTCAGGTCCACGCCGGTGGCCACGGCGGCGTCGTGTTCGGCCTGGGTGATTTTCCTCTGTTCCAGCATGTTGCCCAGGACCTGGTTGCGGCGCTGCAGCGAGTTCTCCGGGTGAACGGCGGGGTCATAGAAGCTGGGGCTGTTCACCAGCCCGGCCAGCAGCGCGGCCTGCGGCAGGGTGAGCTCCTTGGCGGACGTGCTGAAGAAGTGCCGTGCCGCGGCCTCGATGCCGTAGGCGTCACGGTTGAAGAACACGATGTTCAGGTAGCCCTCGAGGATCTGGTCCTTCGTGTATTTCTTTTCCAGCTCGATGGCAAGCTTCATCTCCCGAAGCTTGTCGCCAACGCTCTTCTGGCCGCTGAGGATCACCTGCTCGCTTTGGTCCGCGGAAAGGTACGACTCATTGATGACGTTGGTGACGTACTGCTGGGTCAGCGTGGACGCACCCTGCCGGCCGCCCTGGGTGAGGTTGTACGTCAGTGCACGCAGGATGCCTTGTGGGTCGATGCCGGCATGGTCGTAGAAGCGGCTGTCCTCGATCGCGATGATCGCGTCCTTGATGAACGGGGACATCTGGTCCAGGGCGACCCGCACCCGGTTTTCCGCGTAGAACGTGGCGATCGGCTGGCCGTCCGCCGTGACCATCTTGGTGGCCTGCGACGGAACGTTGACCGTGAGGTCGCCAGGCAGGCTGTTGAAGAATGTAATCGAACTGCTGACCGTCACCCCGGCGGCCGCCACGCTCGGAACCACCAGGCTGGCGGCCAGCACCCCGCAGATGGCGCTCACGGCAAAGAATCCGACGAGCCTTCCCAAGGCCGCGGCCAGACGTGAACCCAATCGCTTCTTCGGCGCCATTTTGTCCAGCTATCACGCGAGAGACGTGTGTCCAGACTACGCCGGGCGGCCGCCCGCCAGCCAGAGTCCGGCGGGCGGTCCGTCAGTTCGCCTAGGGGTCGGCGATGCCGATGTACTGGGTGGTGGTGTACTCGGCGATGCCCTCGGAGCCGCCTTCGCGGCCGAGCCCGGAGTGTTTGACGCCGCCGAACGGGGCGGCGGCGTTGGAGATGACACCTGCGTTGAAGCCCACCATGCCGAATTCGATCTGTTCGGCCACGCGCAGGAGCTTGTTGAAGTCGCGGCTGTAGAGGTAGGAGGCCAGGCCGTATTCGCTGTTGTTGGCGAGCCGGATGGCGTCCTCCTCGGTGCTGAAGGTGGTGACCGGGGCGACTGGGCCGAAGATTTCCTGGCGCAGGATTTCGGCGTCGTTCGCCACGTTCCCCAGGACGGTGGGCTGGTAGAAGTACCCGGGTCCCTCTGCCGGGGAACCGCCGGTGACGGCAACTGCTCCGGCGTCGACGGCGGCGCTCACCAGGGCGTGCACGTCGTCGCGGGCGCCGGCGTCGATGAGCGGACCCACCTGGGTGGCCGGTTCGGTGCCGCGGCCGGTGGTGAGTGCGCCCATGGCGGCGGCGAACCTTTCCGTGAACTCGGCTGCGACGGATTCGTGGACGAGGAACCGGTTCGCCGCGGTGCAGGCTTCGCCCATGTTCCGCATCTTCGCGGCCATGGCACCTTCGACGGCCTTGTCCAGGTCGGCGTCCCCGAACACGATGAACGGGGCGTTCCCGCCCAGTTCCATGGAGGTCCGCAGCACGTTCTGCGCGGCGTCGGCCATCAGGCGCTTGCCCACCGGCGTTGAGCCGGTGAAGGAGACCTTGCGCAGCCGCGGGTCGGCCAGCAGCGGTCCGGAGATCCCGGCGGCGCTGGAGGAGGCCACCACGTTCAGGACTCCGGCGGGCAGGCCGGCGTCGAGCATGGCCTGCGCGAAGTACTGGGCGGTCAGCGGGGTGAGTTTGGCCGGCTTGAGGACCATGGTGCAGCCGGCGGCGACGGCCGGGGCCACCTTGCGGGTGGCCATGGCGAGCGGGAAGTTCCACGGCGTGATCAGCAGGCATGGACCCACCGGCTTCTTCTGGACCAGGATCTTGTTCTTGCCCTCGGGGGTGGTGAGGTAGCGGCCGTAATCCCGGACCGTCTCTTCGGAGAACCAGCGCAGGAACTCGGCCCCGTAGGTGACTTCGCCGCGGGCTTCGGCCAGGGGCTTGCCCATTTCCAGGGTCATCAGCAGGGCAAAGTCCTCGGCGCGTTCGGTCACCAGGTCGAAAGCGCGGCGCAGGATCTCGGCGCGTTCCCGCGGTGCCGTGCGCGCCCAGGAAGCCTGCACCTTGTCGGCGGCGTCGAGCGCGGCCAGCGCGTCGGCGCTGGTGGCGGACGCCAGGGTGGCGAGTACCTCCCCGGTGGCGGGATCGTGCACGTCAAACGTGCCGCCGTCGGACGCATCCGTCCACTGGCCGCCGATCAGCAGCCCGGTGGGGACGGAAGCGAGGAGTGCGGCTTCCCGCTCGGGCGAGATGGCAGGGGAAATGGTCATGGGGCTCCTCAGGAAAGTGTGTGGGAAAGGGTCAGTAGCTGGCGGGGGTTCCGCCGGGCTCAGGCGCCGGAACACTGGGGACGAATTCGGCGGCGAGTGCCTCGGAGCCGCGGGCCAGGAGCGCGACGTCGGCACCCACCAGCACAAACGACGCACCGGCTGCCAGGTAGCTGCGGGCGGTGTCCTTGTTGAACGCGTTGACGCCCGCGGGCTTCCCCGCCGCTGCGGCGGCCGCAAGGCAGCGTTCGACGGCGGCGCGCACATCCGGGTGTTCCTGCTGTCCCAGGACGCCCATGGAGGCGGCGAGGTCAGAGGGCCCCAGGAAGATCGCGTCTACACCGTCCACCGCCAGGATCTCCTCGACCGCTGCAACGGCAGCTTCGGACTCGATCTGGACGGTGACGCTGATGGTTTCGGATGCCCGGCCCAGATAGTCCGGGATGCGGTTCCACCGGGACGCCCTGGCCAGTGCCGAGCCCACGCCCCGGACGCCGTGCGGCGGGTACCGGGTGGCCGCCACCGCGGCTGCGGCCTCCGCCGCGGAGTTCACCATGGGCACCAGCAGGTTCTGGACGCCGAGGTCCAGGTACTGCTTGATCACCACAGTGTCGTTGACGGGAGGCCGGACCAGGACCTGGACCGGGTAACCGCGGACGGCCTGCAGCTGGGCCAGGATGGATTCCAGCCCGTTGGGGCTGTGCTCGGCGTCAATCAGCAGCCAGTCCAGCCCGGCCCCGGCGCACAGCTCTGCGATCAGCGGGCTGCCGGAACAGACCCACATTCCGGCGAGCGGACGCCCGGCATTGCCGGTTTGGTTGCGGAGTGCGTCCCGGAACGTGGCGTCAGGCTCTACTCGAAGCGGCATGTGACAACTCCCAGGGGTCCATAGTCGGCGTGCACGGTGTCGCCCTTATAGACCCAGAGCGGGCGGGTGAAGGAGCCGGCCAGGATGATGTCCCCGGCCTTCATCCCGTCGCCGTGCGCGGCAATCTTGTTGGCCAGCCAGTGCACCCCGTTGGCGGGGTGGTCCAGGACTCCGGCGGCCACGCCGGTCTCCTCCACGGTCTGGTTCTTGTAGAGGATGGCCGAGACCCAGCGGAGGTCGACGGCGTCGGGCTTGACCGGGCGGCCGCCCACCACCATGGCGCCCATCGCGGCGTTGTCCGCGATGGTGTCCACGATGGTCCGGCCCTCCATTTCGATCCTGGAGTCCAGGATCTCGAGGGCCGGAACCACGTAGTCGGTGGCGTTCAAGACGTCGAAGATGGTGCAGCCCGGGCCTTTGAGCGCGTCCTTCAGGACGAAGGCGAGCTCCACTTCCACCCGCGGATGCGTGTACCGGTCCCACTCCACCGAGCAGCCCGTTTCCAGGACCATGTCATCAAAGATGGCACCGTAGTCCGGTTCGGTGATGCCGGTGGCGGCCTGCATCGCCTTGGACGTGAGGCCGATCTTGCGGCCCACGAGCTTCCGGCCGGCGTCCTCGTTGCGGTTCCGCCACAGCTGCTGCACGGCGTAGGAATCCTCCACCGTCATCTCCGGGTAGCGGGAGGTCAGCCGGGGCACCGGCTTGCGGTTCCGGCCGGCCTCGAGCAGTTCGTCCGCGATGGCCTCGATCGTCTTGGCATCCAGCATGGCTACAGCTGCGCCCCGAGCTTGAAGCCAGTTTTCTGTTCGACGGCGTCGGCACCTTCTCCTTCTGTTTTGCGGGTGTAGGAGAATCCGTCGGCGCCCACGGTCACGGCCATCTCCGAGGCGTCGGTGCGCTGGATGACGGGCTGCGGGTTGCCGTCGAGGTCCAGGACCAGGGAGGCCTCGGTGTACCAGGACGGGACCACGGGGTTGCCCCACCAGTCGCGGCGCTGGTTGTCGTGCACGTCCCAGGTGATGGTGGGGTTGTCCGGGTCGCCGGTGTAGTAGTCCTGGGTGTAGATCTCGACGCGGTGGCCGTCCGGGTCCAGGATGTAGAGGTAGAACGCGTTGGACACGCCGTGCCGGCCGGGACCGCGTTCGATCCGGTCGCTGATGCGCAGGGCGCCCATCTTGTCGCAGATCTGGATGATGTTGTGCTTCTCGTGCGTGGCGAACGCGACGTGGTGCATGCGCGGGCCGTTGCCCCCGGTGAGGGCGGTGTCGTGGACGGTCTGCTTGCGGTGCATCCACACGGCGTAGGAGACGCCGTCGGAATCCTGGATGTCCTCGGAGACGCGGAAGCCGAGGTCCTCGAGGTACTTGCGGCCGCGGGGCACGTCCGGGGTGACCTGGTTGAAGTGGTCCAGCCGGACGAGTTCCCCGGCAGAGTAGAGGTCGTAGCGCTGGGTGAGGCGTTCCACGTGCTCCACCTCGTAGAAGAACTCATACGGGAAGCCCAGCGGGTCCTCCACGCGGACGGAGTCGCCGACGCCCTTGGTGAAGCCTTCCTTGCGGCGTTCCGTGCGGCAGCCCAGCTCCTTGTAGTAGGCCTCGGCGGCGTCCACTTCGGCGGGGGACTTCACCCGGTAGGCAAAAGCGGCGACGGCGGCGATGGGCCCCTTGCGCAGCACCAGGTTGTGGTGGATGAACTCCTCGAGGGAGCGCAGGTAGATGTTGTTTTCGTCTTCTTCGGTGACGTGCAGGCCCAGGAGGTCAACGTAGAACTCGCGGGACTTGGCGAGATCGGTGACCACGATTTCCATGTAGGCGCAGCGGACGATGTCCGGAGCGGGGACGGAGGGCTTCGGGATGACGTTGTTCATGGTGTTCTCTCTTCGTTGAAAGGGGTTTCTTTCCCAACTAGGTAGCAGTAAGTGTCGTTTTGGGGGCTCATAACGACAACAATTGCGACCCAGTTGGGCTGCTGGTGGTGACTAGGCGCCGAATTTAGGGGTGTGGACGGAACCGAGCGTGATGTGCACGGCTTGCTGGTCGGTGTAGAAGTCGATGGAGCGGTAGCCGCCCTCGTGGCCCAGGCCCGAGGCCTTGACGCCGCCGAACGGGGTGCGGAGGTCGCGGACGTTGTGGCTGTTCAGCCACACCATGCCGGCCTCCACGTTCTGGGAGAAGTTGTGCGCCCGGGTGAGGTTCTGGGTCCAGATGTAGGCCGCCAGGCCGTACTTGGTGTTGTTAGCCAGGGCGAGGGCCTCGTCGTCGTTCTCGAACGGGGTGATCGCCACCACCGGGCCGAAGATTTCCTCCTGGAAGATCCGCGCGTCAGGGGCGACGTCGGCGAACACCGTGGGGGCAATGTAGTTGCCTTCGGGCAGGCCCTCCGGCCGTCCGCCGCCGGCGAGCAGCCGGCCTTCGGACTTGCCGATCTCCACGTAGGAGGCCACCTTCGCGAAGTGCTCCGGGTGGACCAGGGCCCCCACCTGCGTCTTGGGGTCATGCGGATCGCCGACGACGATGTTCTTGGCGCGGGCGGCGTACTTCTCGCAGAACTCGTCGTAGATGGCGCGTTCCACCAGGATGCGCGAGCCGGCGGTGCAGCGCTCGCCGTTGAGGGAGAAGACCCCGAACAGGGCTGAATCGATCGCTGCATCCAGGTCGGCGTCGGCGAACACCACGCACGGGGACTTGCCGCCGAGCTCCATCGAGAGGCCCTTGAGGTTGGCGGCGGCGTTCCGGAAGATCGTCTGGCCGGTGGTGGTCTCGCCGGTGAAGGAGATCAGCGGGACGTCCGGGTGCTTGACCAGGGCGTCGCCGGCTTCCTCGCCGAGGCCGTTGACCAGGTTGAACACGCCGTCCGGCAGGCCTGCGTCCTTGAAGATCTGCGCCCAGAGCGAGGCGGAGAGCGGGGTGAATTCGGCGGGCTTGAGGACCACGGTGTTGCCGGTGGCCAGGGCCGGGGCGAGCTTCCAGGACTCCAGCATGAACGGGGTGTTCCACGGGGTGATGAGCCCGGCGACGCCGATCGGCTTGCGGTTCACGTAGTTGATCTGCGAGCCGGGGACCTTCATGGCGTCGTCGAACTGGGCCACGATCAGGTCCGCGAAGAAGCGGAAGTTCTCCGCCGCGCGCAGGGCCTGGCCCTTGGCCTGGGTGATCGGCAGGCCGGTGTCGAAGGTCTCGAGTTCGGCCAGGCGTTCCTCCTGGGCTTCGACGGCGTCCGCGATCTTGTTCAGGATGCGGGCACGTTCCCGCGGCTTCATCTTCGGCCAGGGCCCGTTCTTGAAGGCTTCGCGGGCCGCGGCAACGGCGAGGTCGATGTCCTCTTTCTGCCCGGCGGCGGCGGTGGCGTAGTTGGTGTTGGACACCGGGTCCAGGACATCGAAGGTCTTGCCGCCCACCGAATCAACAAATTCACCGTTGATGTAGTGCTGGATGTGGGTGGGCAGGTCCTGCGGAAGGTAGTGGGCGGTGGTTTCTGCGGCAGTCGTCATCATTGAGTCCTATCGGTGGTCATTACTGCTTGGTTTGTGCGAGGTAGGCGTCCAGGGTGGCGCTGCGGTGGAGCCGTGCTGCTTTTTCGATGGTGTCGGCGTCGGCACCGGTTTCAATGAGCTTCAGGAGGGCTTCGTGCTCGTCAACCGAGTCGTGGGCCCTGCCGGGTACGAACCGGAAGGTGGAGGAGCGGAGCGACGCAAGCCGGTTCCAGCCGCGGTGGACCAGGTCCAGGATGTGCGGGTTGGGGCAGTGCTCGAACAAAACGCTGTGGAAGTCCTGGTTCAGCCGGGTGAACCGGACGGGGTCGAAATGCTGCAGGCAGTCGCGCATTTCCTCGTTCACGGCCCGGGCCCGGGCCACGTCCGCCGCCCCGATCAGGGGAGCGGAGAGCGCGGTGGCCGCACCTTCGACGATGCTCAGGGTCTGCATCGTGTAGAGGAACTCGGTGGGGTCGATGCCGGATACTGTGGCGCCGACGTTCCGTTCGAACTTCACCAGCCCCTCGGCTTCGAGCCGGCGGATGGCTTCGCGGACCGGGACAACGCTGACGCCCAGGTCTTCGGCGATCTTGGCCAGCACCAGCCGGTAGCCGGGGGAGTAGGTGCCGTCCACGATCCGTGCCTTGACGGCGGCGTACGCCTGCTCGGATTTGCTGCCGGCGGCAACCACCGTCTCAGTCATTGGCTTTGCCTGCTTCCCATTGCTCATACTTGCCCCGCCACTCTGCATTCAGCGGGTAGAGGCCGTCCACGCTGTGGCCCTGCGCCACCATTTCGGCGATGAAGACCTCCTCGCGTTCCTGCGCGATGGAGTCGTCCGCGAGTTCTTCGGCGAGGGCCGGCGGGATGACCAGGATGCCGTCCGAGTCGGCCACGATGATGTCCCCGGGCTGCACGGTGGTGCCGCCGCAGGCGATGGTGATGTCCGTGTCCCACGGGATGTGCCGGCGGCCCAGGACCGCGGGGTGCGGGTTGGCGTAGTAGGTGGGCATGTCCATGGCGGCCACGGCGGCGAAGTCGCGGACACCGCCGTCGGTGATGATGGCTGCGGCGCCGCGGACCTGGGCGCGGAGGGCCAGGATGTCGCCGATGGTGCCAGTGCCCTTTTCGCCGCGGGCCTCCATCACCAGGATCTCGCCCTCGTTGACGGAGTCGATGGCTTTCTTCTGGGCGTTGAATCCGCCGCCGTGGGTCTTGAAGAGGTCTTCGCGGTTGGGCACGTAGCGCAGCGTCCGGGCCAGGCCCACGATCCGCTTCTCCGGCCGGGTGGAGCTGAGGCCGTCGATGCTGACGTTGTTCAGGCCGCGCTTGCGCAGCTGGGAGGACAGGGTGGCGGTGCAGACGCTTTCCAGCTTGGTCTTCAGCTCCGGGGAAAGGACGGCCCCGACGACGGCGCCCGCCACGGGTGCCAAACCGGCCGCTTCCCGCGAACCGTAGGCCTCCTCCCGCTGGAGATCATCGGTCTTGGGCCGGGCGCCGAAGTCCGCGAACGGCGTCGTGCCTTCCTCCACGGCGGTGACCAGTCGGCCGGTGGTGAGGGCGCCGTCTGGAGTGCTGACTTCAACCTCGACGACGTCGCCCGGCTTGGCGACGGACGCCCCGGCCGGGGTGCCGGTGAGGATGATGTCGCCCTCTTCGAGGGTGAGCAGCTGGGACAGGTCGGCCACGAGCCGCGCGAACGGGAAGAGCAGGTCTTCAGTGGTGTCGTCCTGGACCAGGTTGCCGTTGTGCCAGGTGCGGATGCGCAGTTGTGCGGGAGTAACGGCGTCAGCTGCAATCAGTCCCGGGCCCACCGGGGTGAAGCCGTCCCCGCCCTTGGACCGGAGGTTGGAGCCCTTGTCCGCGTAGCGGAGGTCATAGACGCCGAGGTCGTTGCTGGCGGTGATCCATTCGACGTGGCTCCAGGCGTCCTCCACGCTGACGCGGCGGGCCGGCTTGCCGATGATCAGGGCGATCTCGCCCTCGTAGCCGAGGAGTTCGCAGCCGGCCGGCCGTTCCACTGTTGAGGGTGCTTCCGCTGAGCCGGTTGCCAGCGAGGACGAGGGCTTCAGGAAGTAGGAGGGCTGCTCCGGAGTGCGGCCGCGCTGGGCTGCCCGGCTGGGGTAGTTGATGTGCACCGCGATGACTTTGCGGGCCGCGGCCAGGAGGTGGTCGGTGACCTGTTCCAAGAGTTACTCCTCATCGAGTACGAAATCGTATACGAAAACTATTGCCTACGACGGGCGTAACGTCAACCCCTTGTTTCCGGGTGTTTATCTGCGTACAGTTTTGAAATGAAGAGCATTTTTCTATTATCGAACTTCAAGTTCTAATATAGAACACAAATCCTGGCGATAGTCAGCCACACAACGAAGTGAGGAAAGCCCGTGCAGTTCCACCACCACGGTTACGTGTCCACCGACCCCAGGGTCCAGCCGGCCGCCGGAGTTGGCATCAACCGGCCCGCGGAACTTCCCGACGAGGTCGACGTCCTGATTGTCGGCACAGGTCCTGCCGGCATGCTCGCCGCCGCCCAGCTGTCCCAGTTCCCGGGCATCACCACACGCATCGTGGAGCGCCGCGCCGGGAGGCTTCCCATCGGCCAGGCGGACGGCATCCAGGCGAGGAGCGTGGAGACCTTCCAGGCCTTCGGTTTCGCCGAGCGGATCATCGCCGAGGCGTACCGGATCACCGAGATGGCGTTCTGGAAGCCGGACCCCGCGGACTATTCACGCATCATCCGCGGCGCCCGTGCCGTGGACGACGAGATGGGCATCAGTGAATTCCCGCACCTCATCGTCAACCAGGCGCGGGTGCTGGACTACTTCGCGGAGTTCATGGCCAATTCACCCACGCGCATGTCTCCCGACTACGGCTTTGAATTCCGCGGACTGGAGGTCGCCGAGGAAGGCGAATACCCCGTCACCGTGACGCTGGTCCACACCGCCGGCCCCGATGAAGGCAAGGAACGCATTGTCCGGGCCAAGTACGTGATCGGCGCCGACGGTGCGCGCAGCAAGGTCCGCGACGCGATCGGCTGCACCCTCGCCGGCGATGCGGCCAACCACGCCTGGGGCGTGATGGACGTCCTCGCCGTCACCGACTTCCCCGATATCCGCACGAAGTGCGCCATCCAGTCCGGCTCCGGCGGCAGCATCCTGCACATTCCCCGCGAGGGCGGCTACCTGTTCCGCATGTACGTTGACCTGGGCGAAGTGGACCCGAGCGACAAAGGTGCCGTCCGCAACACCTCCATCGAGGAGATCATCCGCAAGGCAAACGAGATCCTCCACCCCTACACCCTCGATGTCCGCGACGTCGCCTGGCACAGCGTCTACGAGGTGGGCCACCGCCTTACCGACCGGTTCGACGACGTCCTTCCGGAGCAGCGCGGCACCCGGACGCCCCGCGTGTTCATCACCGGCGACGCCTGCCACACGCACAGCGCCAAGGCCGGCCAGGGCATGAACGTTTCCATGCAGGACGGTTTCAACCTGGCCTGGAAGCTCGGCCACGTCCTCGAAGGCCGCAGCCCGGAGAGCCTGCTGACCACCTACTCGGACGAACGCCAGGTCATCGCCAAGAACCTCATCGACTTCGACAAGGAGTGGTCGACGATGATGGCCAAGAAGCCCGAGGAATTCGACAGCCCCTCCGAGCTCGAGGACTTCTACGTGAGCACGGCAGAGTTCCCCGCCGGCTTCATGACCCAGTACGCCCCCTCCATGCTCACCGCCGAAGCCGAACACCAGGCCCTGGCCGCAGGCTTCCCCGTGGGCAAGCGCTTCAAGTCGGCCCCCGTGGTGCGCGTGGGCGACACCAACCCGCTGCACCTGGGCCACCATGCCACGGCGGACGGGCGGTGGCGCATCTACGTCTTCGCTGACGCCGCCCTCCCGGGCGCCGAAAAGCAGGGTGCCGCGTCAGCCGTGGCCGACTTCGCCGAGTGGATCGCGAACTCGCCGGACTCGCCGCTGGCGGCAACGCCGTCGGGCGCTGATCCCGACGCCTGGTTCGACGTGAAGGTGATCTACCAGCAGCCCCATGCGGACATCGACATCAACGCGGTTCCGGCGGTGTTCAAGCCGCAGGTGGGGCCGTTCCAGCTCACGGACTACGAGAAGGTCTACGCCACCGACCCCAAAGCGGACATCTTCGAGCTGCGCGGGCTGGACCGCGGCGGCGTCGTGGTGGTGGTGCGGCCGGACCAGTACGTGGCCGATGTCCTTCCCTTGACCGCGACGGCTGAACTTGGTGCATTCTTCGCGCCCCTCCTGGCCTCCGGCAAGCGCGCGGGGGTCTGACGGCAACGGCCCGGCCGGTGCTGGCCGACGTGCTCAAGGAGTTCACGAAACTGGGCCGCCCGGGAACTCCGTCAGGCAGCGGTGGCCTGCGCCGTCCGGTAGTCTGCGGCGGCGTAGACGCCCAGGATGCGCACCTCGGTAGTGAAGAAGTCCAGTTCCTCCAGGGCGAGCTTCAACGGCAGGTCCTCCGGGTGGCCCTCGACGTCGGCCATGAACATGGTGGCGGCGAACTCATTGCCCACCATGTAGCTTTCCAGCCGCGTCATGTTCACGCCGTTGGTGGCGAACCCGCCGAGCGCCTTGAAGAGTGCAGACGGAACATTGCGGACCCGGAACAGGAAGCTGGTCACAGCCGGTCCGGGCAGATCCTCCCTGGTCGGCAGGTCCTTTTCGGGAGCGAGGACCACGAAGCGGGTGGTGTTGAACGGGTCATCCTCCACCCGTGAGGCCAGCACCTCCAGGCCGTAAATGCTGGCTGCGAGCGGGGGAGCGAGGGATAGTTTGGCGGGGTCGTTCCATTCCCGGACTTCACGGGCGGAACCTGCGGTGTCTCCTGCGATAACGGGGCGCAGCCCGGCTTCGCGGATGAGCCGCCGGCACTGTCCCAGGGCATGGATGTGGCTGTGGACCTCGGTGGCCCCTTCGATGGTGCTGCCGGGGATGCCCAGCAGGTCGAAGTGAATGGGCAGGAAGAACTCGCCCACGATCTGCAACCGGGACTGCGGCAGCAGGATGTGGATGTCAGCCACCCGGCCGGCGATCGAGTTCTCGATGGGGATCATGGCGAAGTCGGCGGCTCCCGTGGACACCAGTTCGAAGGCATCTTCAAAGCTGGCGCACGGAACGCTTTCCACGCCGGGGAACATCTGCATGCACGCGATATTTGAGTTGGCGCCGGGCTCACCCTGGTACGCAATTTTCTGGGTCACGATCCGTATGGTTTCACGACTCGCGCCCGCCCGCCCAAGTGAGTAGCAGCAGGTGTCGTTTTGACGGCCCAAAACGACACCTGCTGCGACCTAGTTGGGCGGGGCGTCGGGTGCGGCGTTGGGCGGGGCGTCGCGTGGGGGCAGGTCAGCCCAGCGCCAGCCGCATCGAGACCTGGTACCGGTCGGAGCGGTACGTCGAGATGGAGTACTCGATAGGTGTGCCCGGGTCTTCCTGGCCGGTAAACGAACGGCGCCTGAAGAGGAGCACCGGCGCCCCGGGCTCGATGTCCAGCAGGGCCGCCGTGTCCTCCGGGGCGGCGGCGGCCTCCACGGTCTGTTCCACATGCTGCACCGGATGGCCGGACGCGGCGAGGACGCGGTAGAGGGACCCCGTCAGGTCCTCCGAGAGCAGGTCCGGCAGGAGCAGGGGCGGGAGCCAGGATTCGTCCACGCTGACGGGGGCCCCGTTGGCCAGTCGCAGCCTGCGGACCTGGTAGGCCTCCTGCCCCGGCGGCAGCCCCAGGTGCTCGGACGCCGCCGCGGGCGGCTCCGCGGTGGAGGCCGTAATGACGCGGGTGCTGGGTTCGAAGCCGGCCGCCCGCATGTCCTCATTGAAGGAGGCCAGGTGCAGGGTTGAACGGACCAGCCCGTGCGAGACGAAGGTCCCCTTGCCCTTGATCCGGACCAGGGCCCCGTCCTGGACGAGGTCCGAGATGGCCCGGCGCACCGTGATGCGCGAGACGCCGAACTGCTCCTCCAGCTGACGTTCGCCCAGCAGGGCGTCCCCGGGCCGCAACGTGGTGGCCACCAGGTCCTGGAGCTGCCTGCGCACCCAGACGTGTTTGAGTTCCCCTGCCGTATCCATGTCCCTATTTTTCCGGAATTTTCCCGGGCAGGCTGAACAGGTACCCGCCGGCTTCCACCCGACCGCCCGAGGCCGGAGGCTCAATGGCGTCCGGTGCGCTGTCCAGGATCACCACGGGACTGCACATGCTGAGGTTTTTCGAGCGGACAAAGGCCACGTCAACGCTGATCATGGGATCGCCGGCGCGGACCTGGTCGCCCTTCCGCGCCAGCACGCTGAAGCCCTCGCCCTTCAGGCCGACCGTATCGATGCCCACGTGGACCAGCACTGCGGGTCCTGAGGCGTGCTGGACGATGTACGCATGCGGCATGACCTTGATGACCTTGCCGTCCAGGGGCGCGACGGCGGTGATCACCCCGGCGTCATCGTCCGGCACGACGGCGGCACCTCCGCCGACGAGCCCCTTGGCGAACACCGGGTCCGGCACCTCGCTGAGCGGGATGAGCCGCCCGGGCAGGGGAGAAGCCACACTGATCGCCCCGGCCGGTGCGGCCCCGGCCGTGCCTACCTCGGCCATGCGTACCTCAGGCGTGCTCACATCAGGTCCTGGATGTCTTCGGCCAGGCTTTCCGCCTCGGGGCCCACCACAACCTGGACCACCGTGCCGGACATCATGACGCCGTGGGCGCCCGCGGCCTTGAGGGCTGCCTCGTCAACCTTTCCGGCATCCACCACTTCGGTGCGCAGGCGGGTGATGCACCCCTCGATCTCTTCAACGTTCTCGGCCCCGCCCAGGGCGGCGAGGATAATTTCTGCTTTGGACATGTCCACTCCTGTTGGTCGTTTTGCGGTGAGTCCGGCCGGTCCTGAAGCATTTTTCCTGCCTGAGGTTGACAACTAAGCCCGGTGCACTTCACAGTGATGATTGTCACTGGTTATAACCAGTTAGCAAAACTCTACTGAATCCCGCATCCCCGCACAAGCACCGCCTTTTCGAAACGAGGAACCCCATGTCCACGGAAAACCCGTCCGCTTCCGCCGGGGCAGGCCCGCTGGCCGCACCGGCCCCGGGCAAGGCCAAGGGCAGCGGCAAAGCGCTGCAGAACCTGCAGCGATTCGGCCGGAGCCTCATGCTCCCCATCGCCGCCCTCCCCGCCGCTGCGCTCCTCCTGCGCCTGGGCCAGGACGACCTGCTGGGCAGGTTCGAAAGCCTCACCACCGTTGCCCAGGTGATCGGCGCCGCCGGCGGCGCCCTGTTCGAGAACCTTCCGCTGCTCTTCGCCGTCGGCATTTCCTTCGGTTTCGCCAAGAAGGGCGACGGATCAACGGCGCTGGCCGCCGTCGTCGGCTTCCTGGTCCTGACCAACGTCTTCAAAGTCATGGCACCGCTGGTGCTGGGCGCCGCCCCGGAGGGCGGCAAGGATCCCGTCATCAACTACGGCGTGCTCGCCGGCATCGTGATGGGCCTGACCACGGCGTGGCTGTGGCAGAAGTTCCACCGGACCACCCTGCCGGACTGGCTCGGATTCTTCGCCGGCCGCCGCCTGGTGCCCATCCTGACCTCCTTTGCCGCCATCATCATCGGCGTGGTCATGGCCCTCATCTACCCGTTCTTCAACTCCGGACTGACGGCCGTGGGCAACACGGTGGCGGACAACACCGTGGTGGGCAGCGGCATTTACGGCACGCTCAACCGGCTGCTCATCCCGCTGGGACTGCACCACATCCTGAACTCGATCGTCTGGTTCATCATCGGCGACTACAACGGCGCCCACGGCGACCTGAACCGGTTCTTCGCCGGTGATCCCTCCGCCGGCGTGTTCATGACCGGGTTCTTCCCCATCATGATGTTCGCCCTGCCCGCGGCCGCCCTCGCGATCTGGCACGAGGCCAAGCCGTCCCAGAAGAAGATCGTGGGCGGCGTGATGCTCTCCACCGGACTCACCGCCTTCCTCACCGGCATCACCGAACCGCTGGAATTCTCCTTCATGTTCGTCGCCTGGCCGCTCTACATCGTCCACGCCGTCCTGACCGGAACGTCCATGATGCTGGTCAATTTCCTGGGCATCCATCACGGATTCGGCTTCTCCGCAGGCGCCATCGACTACGTCCTCAATTTCGGGATCGCGCAGAACCCGCTCTGGCTGGTGCCCATCGGTCTGGGCTACGCGGCCGTGTACTACGTGGTGTTCCGCTTCGTGATCCGGCGCTGGAACCTCCGCACCATGGGCCGCGAAGACGAAACTGACGAGAACGGTTCGATGGCCAAAGCCGATGCAAGCTGAAGCCGGCGCACCGGGGCTGACCCTGCCGGGGCTGCGTGGGCGCCTCGTCACCGGCCGGGCAGGGGACGGCGTGATCGAGGACGGCACCGTGGTGATCGCCGGGGGGAGCATCGAGTGGTGCGGCCCGACGGCGGAACTGCCCGCCGGCGTCGACGTCGAAACAACGCAGGTTCCGGTCATCCTGCCGGGGCTGGTGGACGTGCACTGCCACGGCGCCGTGGGGCACACCTTCTCCACGGATGCCGACGGCGCCCGCCGGGCGGCGGATTATCACGCCGGGCAGGGTACGACGTCGGTGCTCGCCTCGCTCGTTTCGGCGCCGTCGGAGGTACTGCTCGAGCAGATCACGGCGCTGCGGGAGCTGGTGCAGGACGGCACGCTGGCCGGCCTGCACCTGGAAGGACCGTTCATCACCAGGAGCATGTGCGGGGCCCAGGACCCGGCGGCCATCATCGACGGCGACCCGGCGCTGCTGCAGGAGTGGCTTGAAGCGGGGCAGGGAACGGTGCGGTCCATCACGCTGGCACCGGAAACGCCGTACTTTGCCGAACTCGTTGCCCTGTGCCGGGATTATGGCGTGGTTCCGTCTCTTGGCCACACCGGCGCCACGGCGGCGCAGACGCGGGAAGCCCTGGGCTGGGCCTTAGACAGCGACGACGCCGGCCCGCTGGCCGGCGGCGACGGTCCCTGGTCCGCCACGCACCTGTTCAACCGGATGCCCCCGCTGGGGCACCGGACGCCCGGACCAATCCCCGTCCTGCTGCAGGCCGCACGGCAGTCGCCGGGCCGGATGGTCCTGGAACTGGTCGCCGACGGTGTGCACCTGGACCCGGAGATCGTCCGCATGGTCTTTGACCTGGTGGGCCCGGGCTCGGTCGCGCTGATTACGGATGCCATGGCAGCGGCCGGAATGTCCGACGGCCACTACACCCTCGGCAGCCTGGACGTGCTGGTCCGGGACCGGGTGGCGCGCCTGGTCCCCGCGGAAGGCGATGCCCGGCCCGGTGCCATCGCCGGGGCAACCAGCCTGCTGCTGGAAAACGTCCGCCGCTGCGTCGAGTGGGGAGTGCCCCTGGCTGATGCCGTCACGGCGGCGTCGGCCACACCCGCCCGCCTGATGGGCCTGGACCGGCCGGGGTCCGGACAGCCCCGGTCCGACCGGCCGGTTGGGGCCGGACGGATTGGCTCCCTCACCAAGGGGTACCGCGCCGACATCCTGGTGACCACCGAAAAACTCGAACTGCTGCAGGTCTACCGCGCCGGCACACCACTAACGCAGGAAAGGAAAACGCGTGCAGATTATTCTGTGTGAGTCCGCGGACCACGTAGGGGGCCGGGCCGCTGACATCATCGAAGCCCGGGTCCGCCAGGGCCCGGCCGTCCTCGGGCTGGCCACGGGCGGTTCGCCGAAGTCCACCTACCAGGAGCTGATCCGCCGGCACCGCGAAGAGCATTTGGGCTTCAGCCAGGTCACGGCCTTCACCCTGGACGAGTACGCCGGGCTGCCGCCGGAGCACGAGCAGAGCTACTACTCCACCATCCGGCGGGAATTCGTCGACCATGTGGACCTGCCGCTGGCGCAACTCATGACCCCGCACGGGGATGCTCCGGACCTTGTCGCGGAAGCCGAGCGCTACGACGCAGCCATCACGGCGGCCGGCGGGGTGGACATCCAGATCCTCGGCATCGGCGCGAACGGCCATATCGGGTTCAACGAGCCCACCTCGTCGCTGGTCTCCCGTACCCGGGTGAAGACCCTTGCCGGAGCCACCCGCGCCGACAATGCGCGTTTCTTCCCGGCCGGCGACGTTCCCAGGCTGTGCCTGACCCAGGGGCTCGGGACGATCCGCGAGGCCGGGCTGGCGGTGCTCGTGGCCATGGGGGACAACAAGGCTGATGCCGTCCAGGCCATGGTGGAAGGCCCGGTCAGCGCACACTGCCCGGCATCGGTGCTGCAGCTTCACCGCCGGGCCGTGGTCATCCTGGATCCGGCGGCCGCGTCCCGCCTGAGCCTGCTGGACTACTACCGCGAAGCGCAGGAGTTCAACGACCAGCTGGGCCAAACGCCCACCGGGCCGTGGCTGCGGCAGCCGGCTTAGGAATACACGCAGCCGGCTCAGGAGTACACCAAGAATCCGAGGCTTGTCCGCGATCGCCTACCTTGACGGTACGGCTTGGCGGACAAGCCTCGGATTCATTACGGGAGCAGCGGCCAACGTCTGTTCCCGCGCTCGGCTCGGGGGCCTTAGGCGCGGTGGGGCGAGCCGAGCTCCACGGGCTCTTCGTCGCTGAGGTAGGCGGCCTCGGAGTGCGCGGCGATGTCGATGCCGCGCAGTTCGTCGGCTTCGTGGATGCGCAGGCCCATGGTCATGTTGAGGACCTTGGCGATGACCCACGTCACCACGAAGGAGTAGGCGAGCACGGCCAGCGTGGCGATCGTCTGGACTCCGAGGAGCTCAAAGCCGCCGCCGTAGAACAGCCCGTTCACCTTGTTGGGGGCGGCCTCGGTGGCGAAGAAGCCGATCAGGAGGGTTCCCAGGATGCCTCCCACCAGGTGGACGCCCACCACGTCGAGTGAATCGTCGAAGCCGAGCCGGAACTTCAGCTCAATGGCCAGGGAGCACACGGCGCCGGCGATGAGGCCGATGGCCAGGGCGCCCAGGGGGCTGACGGCGCCGCAGGCAGGAGTGATGGCAACGAGGGCCGAGATCAGGCCCGAGGCGGCGCCCATGCTGCTGGCGCTGCCCAGGCGGATGCGTTCGACGAGCGTCCAGGCGAGCAGGCCGGCACACGCGGCGACGGCGGTGTTGAGGAATACCACGGACGCGGACTGGCCGGCGGTGAGTGCGGACCCAGCGTTGAAGCCGAACCATCCGGCCCAGAGGAGCCCGGCGCCCACCAGCACCAGCGGACGGCTGTTGGGTTTGGTGTGTTCGCTCTTGGGCCAGCCGGCGCTGCGTCCAAGGACCAGGGCGAGGGCGAGGGCCGCGATTCCCGCGTTCATGTGGACCGCGGTACCGCCGGCGAAGTCGACCGCCTTGAGGCTGTTGACGATCCAGCCGCCGGCCACAGAGCCGTCCGCCGAGGTGAAGGCGAACACCCAGTGGGCGACCGGAAAGTAGACCAGCGTGGCCCAGAGGGCGGCGAAGGTCATCCACGCGCCGAACTTCATTCGTCCGGCGGCAGCTCCGGCGATGATTGCCGTGGTGATCCCGGCAAAGAACAGCTGGAAGGCTGCGAACAGGGCCGTGGGGATGGGAGCGTTCGGGTCCTCGGCCAGCAATTTCTCCATGCCGAAGTACTCGGTGACATCACCGAGGAGTCCGGCGCCACCAATGGAATTGCCGAAGACCATGGAGTAGCCGAACACGGCCCACAGGACGGCCACGATGCTCATTCCGCCGAAGCACATCATCATCATGTTCAGGATCCTGCGGGAACCGACCATGCCTCCGTAGAACAAGGCAAGGCCGGGGATCATGATGCACAGTAGTGCGCCCGCGGCGAGGATCCAGGCGACGTCTCCAGAATTCATGGAACTCCAATCAGAAGGGGGTATCCGCCGGGGAAACGGCGGCACAAAAAAGTAACCGTGGGATGAAACCATGATTCGTGACAGTGAACGATTGTGGGTTTCGCGGGCGTAAATTTCCGGTTGCGATCGCGATTGGGCACGTCACGCCGATTTAACAAGCGGGGCGCACGCCTGTAACATCCATTTGACTACTGTGGTTCAACAATGTTTCCCCGCAGGTAACACCAATTGAACAGGACAGTTCCGATGACCAGTGTCGCAACCCCTGAAGTACCAAGCGCCCCAGCGCTATCTACCGCCCCATTGCCGGCCGAGGCTGACCACATCTCCCTCGCGGACATCGCCAGGGCCCATGACGTGCGGTTCATTCTGGCCACGTTCGTCGACATGACGGGCAAGCCGTGCGCCAAGCTCGTTCCGGTCGAAGCCGCAGACCAGCTTGAGGCCGGCGCCATGGGGTTTGCCGGCTACGCAGCAGGGCTGATCGGGCAGAAGCCGCAGGATTCGGACCTCATTGCCATTCCCGATCTGGCGTCCTTCACCCCCGTGCCGTTCATCAAGGAAGGGCTCGCGGTCATCCACTGCGACCCGCACGTGGACGGCAAGCCCTGGCCCTACGCCCCGCGCGTCATCCTCAAAAACACGCTGGCCCGCCTGGCCGGCCAGGGAATGCAGGCCAAGGTGGGGGCGGAAGTGGAGTACTTCCTCGTCAACAAGAACACCGACGGTTCCCTGAGCACGGCCGACGCCCGCGATGACTCGCCCCGGCCCTGCTATGACGCGCGCGGCGTCACCCGCATGTATGAGCACCTCACCTCCATCTCGGAGGCGATGAACGGCCTCGGCTGGGGCAACTACGCCAACGACCATGAGGACGCCGCCGGGCAGTTCGAACAGAACTTCAACTACGCCGACGCCCTCACCACGGCCGACCGCGTGGTCACCCTGCGCTACATCCTGAACGTCCTCGCGGAACAGCGCGGCATGACCGCCACCTTCATGCCCAAGCCCTTCACCGACCGCACGGGCACGGGCCTCCACTTCCACCTGTCGCTGTGGTCCGGCGCCGAGGCGCTGTTCCCGGTTGAGGGTGGAGCGGACGACGGCGGCAGGGGACTTGGGCTTTCGGCCCTCGCCTACTCCTTCATCGGCGGGATTTTGGACCACGCGCCGGCACTGCAGGCGTTCCTGGCCCCCACTGTCAATTCGTACAAGCGCTCCGGAGCCACCACCAGCTCGTCCGGAGCCACCTGGTCTCCCCGGAAGGCCTCGTTCGGGGGCAACGACCGCACCCATATGATCCGCGTGCCGGACAACAAACGGATCGAACTCCGCTCCGGGGACGGTTCAGCCAACCCCTACCTCGCCATTGCCACGGCCATCTCGGCAGGCCTGGACGGCGTGGAAAACTCCGTGGATCCGGGGCACCCGTCGGGCCCGGGCGAGTCCAAACCGGACGCCCACCTGCTGCCGGCCACCCTGCTGCACGCCGTGGAGGCCCTGCGCCGGGACCCGGTGATCCTGGCCAGCCTCAGCGGAGACGCGGAGATCGGCAAGTACTACGCCGACGCCAAGGAAGAGGAATTCCTCAGCTGGCACAACCAGGTCAGCGACTGGGAAGTCCGCACGTACCTCACCTCGATCTAGCAACTCCCACCCAGTAAAGGAATCCCACCATGTGCGGAATCGCCGCGCTGCAGCTGCGCAACCCCCTGCTGCACCCCCAGATGGGCAGCCTGCTGTCCTCGATGATGTGCCAGATCGTGGACCGCGGACCGGACTCCGCCGGCCTCGCCGTCTACAACACCCCGGGCCTGGTCTCGGCCGGAACCTCCACCCTCAGCCTGCTGGGCAAGGACCAGGGCATGGCGCTCCCGGAGGTCAAGGCCTCCCTTGACGCGATGCTTCCGGCCGACGCCGCCGCTGCAGTGCGGGTGGTGGGTGACACCACCCTGGTGAGCGCCGCCGTCGGAACCGATCTCCTGGTGAAAGCGGTCAGCGAAACCCTTCCCGGCTCCACCATCATCGGCCGCGGCGAGCACGTGGCCGTGATGAAGAGCGTGGGCCACCCGATGGACATCGCCGCCGAGCACGGGCTCGAGGCCATGTCAGGCAGCCAGGGCCTGTCCCACACCCGGATGGCCACCGAGTCCGCGGTGACCGCCGGCGGCTCCCACCCGTTCTCCGTGGCCGACGACCTGTGCCTGGTCCACAACGGCTCCTTCTCCAACCACGCTACCGTCCGGCGCGACCTGAAACGCGAAGGCGTGGTGTTCGACTCCGAAAACGACACCGAGGTGGGCGCCCGCTACGTCGCCTCCCGCCTGCAGCAGGGCGACACCCTCGAAGAGGCGCTCGTGAACCTGGGCAAGGTGCTGGACGGTTTCTACACCCTGGTGGTCACCACCGCGGACAGCATGGCCGTGGTCCGCGACCCCATCGCCTGCAAGCCCGCCATCATCGCCGAAACGGACGACTACGTGGCCATGGCCTCCGAATACCGTGCCCTGGCGGCCCTGCCCGGCATCGAAAACGCCCGCATCTTTGAACCGGAACCCGGAAAGGTCTACACATGGTCACTCTGACAGCCCCCGAAACCAGCACGGACACGAACGCTGAGGCAGCCCAGCACGCCGCTAGCACTGATTCCTTCAGCGTGGATCTGGCCGGCAGCCCCGTCCGCGAACTCAACCAGGCACTCCACAACGCGGTTGACGGGCAGTCCTGGACGGTCGCCAACCCCGAAGGCAAGCACAGCCTGGCCGTGGGAATCGACGCCCGGGTCAGCGTCACCATCAACGGCCACGCCGGCTACTACGCGGCCGGGATGCACCAAAAAGGCGACGTGACCATCAACGGCAATGCCGGCGTCGGACTGGCCGAGAACATCATGTCCGGCCGGGTCCACGTCAAGGGAGACGCCTCCCAGTCGGCCGCCGCCACCGGGCACGGCGGGCTCGTGGTCATCGACGGCAACGCCAGCGCCCGCTGCGGCATCTCGATGAAGGGCGTGGACATCGTGGTGGGCGGCAACATCGGCCACATGTCCGCGTTTATGGCGCAGGCCGGACGCCTGGTGGTCTGCGGCGACGCCGGCGAAGCGCTGGGCGACTCCATCTACGAAGCCCGGATCTACGTCAAGGGCACCGTGGCCTCGCTCGGCGCCGACTGCATCGAAAAGCCCCTGAAGGAGGAGCACCTGGCCGAACTCGGCGAACTGCTGGCCGCGGCCGGCCGCACCGACAACCCGGCGGACTTCAAGCGCTACGGATCGGCACGGAACCTCTACCACTTCAGCGTCCACAACTCGACGTCGTACTAAGGACAACGCCATGACCATCACCTCACTGCCTGCCCCCGCACAGGCACCCGCCACGCCCGCCCAGCACACTGAGGAGCTCGGCCTGCGCGAATCGGCAACGTTCGACCGCGCCACCATCGCGGACATCCAGCGCGCGGCCGCCACCGGCGTGTACGACATCCGCGGATGGGGCGCCAAGCGCAAGGTCCCGCACTTCGACGACCTGCTGTTCCTCGGCGCCTCCATGTCCCGCTACCCGCTGGAGGGCTACCGCGAAAAGTGCGATACCGACGTCGTCCTCGGCGACCGGCACGCGAGCCGGCCGCTGCACCTGCAGACCCCGGTGACCATCGCCGGCATGAGCTTCGGCGCGCTTTCGGCCAACGCCAAGGAAGCGCTGGGGCGCGGCGCCAGCGAGGTGGGAACCTCCACCACAACGGGCGACGGCGGCATGACGCCTGAGGAGCGCGGCCAGTCCAAGCACCTCGTGTACCAGTACCTGCCCTCCCGCTACGGCATGAACCCGGACGACCTGCGCAAGGCCGACGCCATCGAGATCGTGCTCGGCCAGGGTGCCAAGCCGGGCGGCGGCGGCATGCTCCTGGGCCAGAAAATCACTGAACGCGTCGCCGGCATGCGCACCCTGCCCGTGGGCATCGACCAGCGCTCCGCCAGCCGCCATCCGGATTGGACCGGCCCGGACGACCTGGAAATCAAGATCGGCGAACTGCGCGAAATCACCGACTGGAAGACGCCCATCTACGTCAAGATCGGCGCGTCCCGCCCTTACTACGACACCGCCCTGGCCGTGAAGGCCGGAGCCGACGTCGTTGTGGTGGACGGGATGCAGGGCGGCACCGCCGCCACGCAGCAGGTGTTCATCGAAAACGTGGGCATCCCCACCCTGGCCGCCATCCCGCAGGCGGTTCAGGCGCTGCAGGAGCTCGGTGTGCACCGGAAGGTCCAGCTCATTGTTTCCGGCGGCATCCGCACGGGCGCCGACGTCGCCAAGGCCATGGCCCTCGGTGCCGACGCGGTGGCCATCGGCACCGCGGCGCTGATCGCCCTGGGCGACAACGATCCCCGCTACGCCGCCGAATACGCCGCCCTCGGCTCGGCCGCCGGCTACTACGACGACTTCCAGGACGGCCGCGACCCGGCAGGCATCACCACCCAGGACCCGGAGCTCTCCTCCCGCCTGGACCCGATGGAGGGCGGCCGACGCCTGGCCAACTACCTGCGCGTCCTGACCATGGAAGCCCAGACCATCGCCCGGGCCTGCGGCAAGTCCCACCTGCACAACCTCGAACCCGAGGACCTGGTGGCGCTGACCATCGAAGCGTCCGCCATGGCGCGCGTACCCCTGGCCGGAACCAGCTGGATCCCCGGCGCGAAGTAAACGGAGCAAAGTGATGACGGAATCATCCGAATACGTGGTGGTGGGCGCCGGGCTGGCCGGCGCCGCCACGGCCTGGCAGCTCGCCGCGCAGGGCCACAACGTCACCATCCTGGAACGCTCAGTCCCGGCAGCCCATGACGGCAGCTCCCACGGCTCGGCAAGGATTTTCCGCTACGCCTACCCGGACGAGTTCTACACGCGGGCGGTCCAGGAGTCGAAGGTCCTCTGGGACGAACTGGACCAGGCCAGCGGGCTGGAACTCATCACCCCGTTCGGCGCGGTGGACTACGGCCCGGAACGGCAGCCGGAGCAGCTCGCCCGGGTCCTCGCCGGCGCCGGCGTCGAGCACGAACTCCTCGGCGCGGCCGAGGCCCGGGAGCGCTGGCCGCAGTTCTCCTTCGACACCCCGGTGCTCTGGCACCCGGGCGCCGGGGTGATCGACGCCGAGAGCTCGGTCAACGCCATGGTCGACCAGGCGGTGAAGCACGGAGCCACGCTGCTGACCGGGTGGAACGTCGCCCGTGTGGAACGGCAGGGCTCCGGCTACCGCGTGCATTCGGCAGCAGGAGAGGTGATCGACGCCGGGAACGTCATCATCAGCGCCGGCGGCTGGCTGCCATCACTGCTGGGACAGCTGGACCTCCCCGCAGGGTTCCTTGCCGCGCTGCCGGAGATCACCGTCCGGCAGGAGCAGGCCTTCCACTTCCGCTACCGCGATCCCGACGGCGCTGCGGCGTGGCCCACGTTTATCCACAAGAGTGCCGCCATCCAGACCTATGGGCTGCCTGGCGGACGGGATGCCGGGTTCGCCGGGCAGAAGGTGGCCGAATACAACGGCGGCGGCCTGATCCCGTCCGCCGCCGAGCAAAGCGGCCTGGTGGACCCGGACAACCGGCGCCGGGTGGTGGACTATGTGCAGAAGTACCTCCCCGGCCTCGATCCGGAACCGTATGCCGAGACCACGTGCCTGTTCACCAACACGCCTAATGAGGACTTCCTGATCGACCGGGCGGAGGGCATCACGGTCCTCTCCCCGTGCTCGGGACACGGTGCGAAGTTCGCGCCGCTGATCGGGCAGTGGGCGGCCGGCCTGGCCACCGGCACCGGCGATGTTCCGGCCCGCTTCCGCCCGGCAACCGCCCGGATCGGCACCCACTGAGCTGTCGGTGCCGGCTGAACGGCCAGCTCCTGCACTTGCCAACACCTATCGAACGGAACCGCCCGTGCCCTCTTCTGCGACCAAACCTGCAACCGACACCGTCTCCGGCCTGATGCGGGACATCTCCGGCGTCGGCACAGACTCGCGCCGCGGCGGATACTCCCGCCCGGTCTTCTCGAACGCCGAAACCGACCTGCGCGGCTGGTTCATCGAGCAGGCCGGGCGGCGCGGGCTGGACGTCAGCACCGACAACAACGGGATCATCTGGGCCTGGTGGGACACTGCCACCGGCACGCGCAGGGACGCCGTCGTCACCGGAAGCCACCTCGATTCCGTCCCCGGCGGCGGCGAGTACGACGGCCCCCTGGGCGTCGCATCGGCGCTGGTCGCCGTCGACATCCTGAAGAGCCGGGGCCTGCGCCCCCGGAAGCCGCTGGCAATCGCCGTCTTTCCCGAGGAGGAAGGCTCCCGCTTCGGCGTCGCCTGCCTGGGCTCCCGGCTGCTCACCGGAGCCCTGGACCCGAACAAGGCGCGCAACCTCAAAGACGCGGACGGCAACACCTACGCCGACGTGGCCGCTGCCAACGGGCAGGATCCCCGGTTCATCGGCGCCGACCACAAAACCCTCCAGCAGCTGGGCATGTTCGTTGAACTCCACGTCGAACAGGGGAGGGGACTGGCCGACCTCCGCCAGCCGGTGGCCATCGGCTCGTCCATCCTGGGCCACGGCCGGTGGAAGCTCTCGGTGACCGGCCAGGGCAACCACGCCGGAACCACGCTGATGAAGGACCGCAGGGACCCCATGATTGCCGCAGCCAAAATCATGATCGGCATCCGGGACACGGCGAGGAACTACAAGGACGCGCGGGCCACCGTCGGCAGGCTGCAGCCCGTGCCCGGCGGGACCAATGTGATCGCCTCCCGGGTGGATCTGTGGATCGACCTGCGGCACCCGCGGGACGAAGTGACCGCCGCCCTGGTCGAATCCATCCACCTCAACGCCCAGGTCATTGCCGCCGAAGAAGGGTGCGCGGTGAGCTTCGGCGTGGAATCGCTGAGCCCCACCGTGCACTTCGACACCGGCCTGCGTGACCGGCTCAGGACCCTGCTCCCGGACGCGCCGGTCCTGGACACCGGGGCAGGCCACGACGCCGGTGTCCTCGCCGGCCACATCCCCACCGCCATGCTGTTCGTCAGGAACCCCACCGGCATCTCACATTCACCCGAGGAACTGGTGGAGGACGCCGACGCGGAAGCAGGAGCCCTGGCCCTGGCGGACACACTGGCTGGGCTGGTGGGCGAAGCCCGGAGGCTCGGGTAGGAACCGTGCTCGGGTAGGGGCGGGTCAGCCACCTAAGATGGCAGGATGACGAACCAGACTGGCGAAGAGAGAGCCGCGGCCGAGAGGCCTGCGACCGAAGAGGGGCCCGGCAAACTTGAACGGGTCATCGCCGGACAGGTCCGCCACTACCGGACCACGAACGGGCTCTCCTCTGCCGAACTGGCAGCCAGGACCGGACTGTCCAAAGCGATGATCTCCAAAATCGAAACCGCCAGCACGTCCTGTTCGCTGACCACGTTGCAGCGGCTGGCAGATGGGCTGAAGATCCCCGTCACCGCGCTCTTCAGAGGCGCCGACACGGACCGGGATGCCACCTTCACCAAAAGCGGCCAGGGCAGCCTGACCGTCCGGAGCGGAACACAGCACGGCCACGAGTACCGCGTGCTGGGCACCCTCAAGGGCCGCACCGACGCCCTCGAACCCACGCTGGTCACCCTGACGGACGCTTCCGACGTCTTTCCGCTCTTCCAGCACCCGGGCACCGAATTCATCTACATGCTCTCCGGCAGGATGGTCTACGGCCACGGTGCCTACGAATACACCATGGAGGCCGGTGACTCGCTGCTTCTCGACGGCGAAGGCCCCCACGGCCCGCTGGAACTGCTGGACCTGCCCATCAGGTTCCTGGCGATCGCCGCGAAGTAACCGGTTCTCCGCTAAACATCCGAGGCTTGTCCTCCATTCCTAACCTTGATGGTGAGGATCTGCGGACAAGCCCCGGATTCGTGACGGTACAGCCGGACGGCCCGGCCGTGCGCATCAGCCGTTGATCACCTGCGGCACGCCCAGGGCCTTGAGGCCTTCGACGCCGAATTCCAGGCCGTAGCCGGACTGCTTGGCGCCTCCGAACGGGATACGCGGGTCCACGGCGCCGTGTTTGTTGATCCAGACGGTGCCGGCCTCGAGCCGGGCCGCGATTTCGCGTGCCCGTGCCGGGTCGGAGGACCAGACGGAGGCTCCGAGTCCGACGTCGAGCGCGTTGGCCATGGTGACGGCCTCGTCCACGTCGCTGTAGCGGATGATCGGCAGGGCCGGGCCGAACTGTTCCTCGGCCACCAGCGGGTTGTTGTTGTCGATCTCTGCCACGAGGGTGGCGGGGTAGAAGTGGCCGGGCTGGTCCGGGTCCGGGTTGCCGCCGAGCAGGATCCGGGCGCCGGAGTTCCGGGCTGCGTCCACGAGCCGGGCCACGATCTCGTACTGCTGCCGGTTCTGCAGCGGGCCGAGGACGTTGTTTTCGTCCAGGCCGTTGCCCATGGGCATCGCGGCGGCCACGCTGGTGAGTTCCTCGCACACGGCCTCATACAGCGAGTCGTGCACGTAGAGCCGCTTCAGGGCCGCGCAGGTCTGGCCGGTGTTGATGAAGGCTCCCCAGAACAACCCCTCGGCAATGGCTTTCGGGTCGGCGTCGGGCAGGACGATGCCGGCGTCGTTGCCGCCCAGTTCCAGGGTGAGGCGCTTGACCGTATCCGAGGACGAGCGAATGATGGCCTTGCCGGTGGCGGTGGAGCCGGTGAACATGACCTTGCCGATCGCGGGGTGTCCGGCCAGCCGGGCGCCGACGTCGCGCCCGCCGGAGACGACGGTCAGGAGGCCTTCGGGGAGTTCCTCGTTCAGGACCTTGGCCAGGGCCAGGACGGACAGCGGCGTGTATTCGGAGGGCTTGACCACCACGGCGTTGCCCATGCGCAGGGCGGGGGCGATCTGCCAGACGGTGATCATCATGGGCCAGTTCCACGGCCCGATCGCGCCCACGACGCCGATGGGCCGGTAGTGCAGTTCGGCGCGGGTTTCGCCGTCGTCCACCACCACTTCCGCCTCCAGCGGGGTGCCGGCGGCGACGCGCAGCCATGCGGCACAGGCGCCGACTTCGAAGCGGGCGTTGGGGCCGTTCAGCGGTTTGCCCTGCTCGCGGGAGAGCAGCCGGGCGAGTTCTTCGGCGGAACGTTCGACGGCGTCGGCTGCTTTGAGGAGCGCGGCGGACCGGGCGTCGTGGCCCAGTGCTGCCCACGCGGGCTGGGCGGCTGCGGCGGCGGCGATGGCCGCCTCGAGGTCCTCGACGCTGTGGACCGGCGCCTCGCCTACGGGTTCCCCGGTGGCGGGGTCCAGGATGGTCCGGGTTTCGCCGGTGTCCGGGGTGATCGAGGCCAGCAGGGCATCGTAGGTTTCCATGGGGTACTCCACTTCGAGTAGGTCAGAGAACGCGGCCGGAACGGCCTAACAGCGCTGCCTTAAGCGTGCTCCGGCGGGCGGCGCGGGTCTTGTGTATCCGCGTACGGCGCTTGACCGGTGGCGAACAGAACGGCCGGCCCTGAACCACGCTGCGCTCAGGAACAACAACTGATCGCTGCACGACAAGCCGGGTCCGGCGCCGGCTGCCATGCTGGATTACACGGTGCACATCACCGGCACCTTTGCCCGGGCCCGGCAGCTGTCCCACGAATTTCGCCCCAGCTCTTTTCCCCAGCACTCATGACCGTTAAGAAGGATCCAATGAGTATTTCGAATCCCGAATCCCGAACCGCGGAACCCGGTTCACGCCAGGAACACTCCACCGCCCTGCGCGCAGGAAGCATCGGAGTCCTGGGCATTCTGTTCTTTGTCCTCTCCGCCCAGGCCCCGCTGACCGGCATCGTGGGAGCTGCACCGCTCGCGGCCGCGCTCGGCAACGGCGCCGGCGCACCGGGCGCCTACCTCGTGGTGGGCATCGTCATTGTCATCTTCGCCGTCGGCTTTGTGGCCATGAGCCGGAAAGTACAGACCAACGGCGCCTTTTACGCCTACGTGACCGCAGCATTCGGGCGCAAGACCGGTGCCGGAGCGGCCTGGCTTGCCCTGCTCGCCTACAGCACGGTGCAGGCGGCAATGTACGGACTGTACGGCGCGGCCTTCTCCGGCCTGCTGGCATCCGCCGGCATAACTGTTCCCTGGTGGCTGCTCGCCGTCATCACCATGGCTGGCGTCCAGGTCCTGGGATCCAAGAACATCGAACTCGGCGCCCGCGTCCTTGCCGTCCTAGTGGGCCTGGAAGTGGCCATCCTGCTGATGTTCGGATTCTCCGTGCTGTTCAAAGGCGGCGGCCCCGAAGGGCTGGACATCGCCGCGTCGTTCGCCCCGGAAGCCATCGCCAGCGGAGCCCCCGGGGTCGCCATTATGTTCGCGGTGGCCTCCATGTTCGGTTTTGAGTCCACGGCCATCTACTCCGCCGAAGCCAAGGACCCGCACAAGACGGTTGCGCGGGCCACCTATCTGTCCGTGGGCATCATCGCTGTGTTCTTCTCCTTCATCACCTGGATGCTGGTCAGCTTCTACGGGCCGTCCCACGTGGTGGATGCTGCGGGTGCCGCCCTGGAATCGGGGGACGCCACCTCCTTCGTGATCGGCCCCATCGTTGAAATGTTCGGACCCTGGGCAGGGATCACGGCCGGAGTCCTGCTGGTGACCTCGCTGCTGGCCGGCATCATTGCCTTCCACAACGGAATCAACCGCTACCTGCACTCGCTGGCCCTGCGCGGCTCCATGCCGGCGGTCATTGCCCGGACCAACAAGCACCGCGCCCCGGCTGCGGCGGCCTGGATCCAGACCATCGTTGCGGTCCTGCTGGTGGCGCCGTTCGCGCTGCTGGGGCTGGACCCGGTCCTGACCCTCTTCTCCTGGTTCAGCGGCCTCGCCGTCGCGGCGCTGCTGGTGCTGTACATGCTCTCCTCCCTTGCCGTCGTCGCCTACTTCCGCCGGGAAAGGGTGACCGGCCAGCAATGGCAGACGCTGATCGCCCCGGTGCTGGCTTCCGTGCTGCTGGCGTGGGTGCTGTACCTGGTGGTCAGCAACTTCACGTCCCTTATCGGAGGCAGCACGGAAACGGCAGTGGGCCTGCTGGTGGCCGTCCCCGTACTGTTCCTGGCCGGTGTCCTGGTGGAGATGCGGGTGGAAAAGCAGATCCGGGCGTCAGCGCTTGAGTTCGCCGGGTAGCGCGCTGGCAGAGACATCAGGACAGGCAACGGAAAGGACGACGGCGGCGCGGGCGGCGGTTTGGCGCCCGCGCCACGCGAGGTAACCGGCCAGCAGCAGAAGCGCGGCCAGGGCCGCTGCGGCGCCTGCCGCCGTCGCCGGTGCTTCGGGACCATCGGGCCAGCGCCCGGTGATGCCCAGCAGCGCCGGGACCGTGGCCGATGCCTGGCTCGTGAGGATCAGGGACCAGCCAATAAGCGGCGTGAGCCGTTCAATCCCGAGGGCCAGTTGCAGGAAGAACAGCAGCCACAGGTAGGTCCAGCAGAGCCAGAGCACGGCCAGGAGCGGATCCTCCGCGGACCAGGCCGCGGCGAGCAGGAGGCCGCACCCGGCCACCATCCCGCAGAACCAGCCAAGGCCCCGGGACCCCAGTCCCAGGAGGAAATCCAGCCCAACGTAGGCGTAGGTCAGCCCGAAAAGGAACATCCCGGCCGCTCCGAGCAGAATCGCCGTTCCGCCGCCGCCGGCAGTACCGTCATCGCCGCAGGCAGTCCCCAGGTATGCAACGGCGAGGAGCAGCTGGGTGCTGCCGATGACCAGGCTGAACACGGCCGCGTCCCGGCGGGGGAGGAGATCCAGCGCCGCGAGGCCGTTGAGCAGGAGCGCGGCTCCGGAGAGGAGCAGGCAAATGTGGTTCATCAGAAGTCCCCGGCCGGACGCTGAACCAGGCCTGTAATTTTCGTTTGATGGAAATTGAATGTCACAATACGGAGGTTAGTGGAGGGCTGATTGGTCATGCGAGGCCCGGGCAGTCACAATTGGCTATGTTGAAGTTTCAATAAAAAGGGTGCCGGTCCGCGTATGCCGGATACTTGCCGCGCCCGGTTCGACGTTAGGAATCATCATGGATGCACGGCTCGAGGCCATCAGGGACACCGTTCTGGCCAGGAACCCGGGAGAAGCGGAGTTCCACCAGGCGGTGGTCGAGGTCTTCGAAAGCCTGGGCCCCGTCCATGACCGGCACCCCGAATTCCTTGAAGCGGCCATCCTGGAACGGCTCTGCGAACCCGAACGCCAGATCATCTTCCGGGTGCCGTGGACCGATGACCAGGGCCGCGTGCAGATCAACCGCGGCTTCCGGGTGGAGTTCAACTCCGCACTCGGCCCCTACAAGGGCGGCCTGCGTTTCCACCCGTCCGTCTATCTGGGCATTGTGAAGTTCCTTGGCTTCGAGCAGATCTTCAAGAACGCCCTCACCGGCATGCCCATTGGAGGCGGCAAGGGCGGCTCGGACTTCGACCCCCGCGGCCGCAGCGACGCCGAAGTCATGCGGTTCTGCCAGTCCTTCATGACCGAGCTGTACCGCCACATCGGCGAATACACCGACGTTCCGGCCGGCGACATCGGCGTCGGCGGGCGCGAAATCGGCTATCTCTTCGGCCAGTACAAGCGCATCACCAACCGCTACGAATCCGGCGTCCTGACCGGCAAGGGCATCTCCTGGGGCGGCTCGCTGGTCCGGCCCGAGGCCACCGGCTTCGGCACCGTGATCTTCACCGAGGAGATGCTGAAGACCCGCGGAACGTCCTTCGACGGGCAGCGCGTGGTGGTTTCCGGTTCCGGCAACGTGGCCATCAACGCCGTCGCCAAGGCCCAGTCGCTCGGTGCCACGGTGGTGGCCTGCTCCGACTCTTCCGGCTACATCGTGGACGAGGCGGGCATCGACGTCGGGCTCCTCCGCCAGGTCAAGGAACTGGAGCGCGGGCGCCTGAAGGATTACGCGCTGCGCCGTTCGGGCGTCGCCTACGTGGAGGCCGGTTCGGTCTGGGACGTCGACGCGACGGTGGCGCTGCCGTGCGCCACGCAGAACGAGCTCGACGGCGATGCTGCCGCGAGGCTGGTCCGCAACGGCCTGGTCGCCATCGGCGAAGGCGCCAACATGCCGTCCACCCGCGAAGCCGTGGCGGTCTTCCAGGAAGCCGGCGTGCTGTTCGGCCCGGGCAAGGCAGCCAATGCGGGCGGCGTGGCGACGTCCGCGCTGGAAATGCAGCAGAACGCGAGCCGTGACTCCTGGTCCTTCGAACACACGGAACAGCGGCTCACGGACATCATGGTGGGGATCCATCACCGCTGCGCTTCGACGGCCGACGAATACGGTGAGCCGGGCAACTACGTGCTGGGCGCCAACATCGGCGGCTTCGTCAAGGTGGCCGACGCCATGCTGGCCCAGGGGCTGATCTAGCAGGGGGCTGATCTAGGAGGCTGCTGAACAACGCGGTTGCGGGGCGGGTGGAACGCCACCAATGGCCGTCTAGCGGCGTGTTCTGGTCAGTACCCTTGGGTGTGACAACGGGATCGGTCCGCCCGCTTGGTTTCATTCTGCCCCTGATTTGGG
>NZ_JARCCY010000042.1:0-41212 GCF_039907775.1 Arthrobacter sp. CC3 | reverse complement strand
CTCACCGCCCAGATGGCCGGCGGCGCGGAACTGGCCGAACTCGCCCACGAACTCGAACAACTCGGCGGCCACAGCGAGGTTGTCAAGGAAGTCAAGAGCGAAGTGGCCGACGTCGCCCAGACCACCGGCAAAGCGTACAGCTGACCCAACGCCACGGGCGGGGCCCGCCCACCCGGGCCGGCCCTGCTCAGCCATGCAATGGCCAGGCAGCAGCCGGGCAGAAGCATCTTCGGACCAATTGAAAGGACCGGCCACTTGGCCTACATCACTCAACACTCCGCCGGAGTCCCGGCGCCGGTGCGGATCGGACTCATCGGCTCGGGCTGGATGGGGGCATTCCACGCCGACAGCATCGCCCGCCGCGTTCCGGGCGCCGTCCTTGCGGCCATCGCCGACCCCAACGTGGAATCCGCGGAAGCCCTGGCCCGGTCCCTGGGCGCCGCCAAGGTCACCCCCAACGCCGAGGACATCCTGGCGGATCCCGAGATTGACGCAGTGATCATCGCGAGCCCGGCGCGTTTCCATTCCTCCCTCATCGCCCAGGCAGCCGCCGCCGGCAAGCACGTATTCTGCGAGAAGCCCGCCGGCCAGGGGCTTGAGGAGCTGGACGCCGCCCTCGCCGCGGTGCAAGCATCGGGGGTCCACTTCCAGGTCGGTTTCAACCGCCGGTACGCAGAGGATTTCCTGGCCGCCAAGAAGGACCTTTCCGCCGGCGTGGCCGGAACACCGCAGCTCCTGCGGTCGCTGACCAGGGATCCCGGGAACGGAAGCATCCCGAACGCAGCCAGGGTCCCGGCCTGGACCATTTTCCTTGAAACCCTCATCCACGATTTCGACACGCTCAACTGGTTCAACGAAGGCGCCGAGCCCGTGGAGGTCTACGCCGTTGCCGACGCCCTCGTGGAGCCAGGGCTGCGGGACCAGGGCTTCCTGGATACAGCCGTTGTGACCATCCGCTACAGCAACGGCGCCATCGCCGTGGCTGAGGCAAACTTCAGCGCACTGTACGGGTACGACATCCGCGGCGAGGTCTTCGGCTCAAAGGGGATGGTGCAGGCCGGCCGTGCCACGGAAACGGCGGCCCGCCGCTTCACTTCAGAGGGAATGTCCGCCGACACGCCGCGGCTCAACGTTGAACTGTTCCGGCAGGCCTACACGGATGAACTAGCTGACTTCGCTGCTGCGGTGCGTGCCAGGCGCGACGGCCTGCCGCCGTCGTCGTCCGACGTCACCCTCACACCCGGTGCATCGGACGCGAGGCGTGCGCTGGCGATGGCGCTGGCCTGCATCGAATCGGTCAACCACGGCGCCCCGGCGCCCGTGCCGGCTCCGGCAGCATCAACCGTCGCATATGCAGGGGAGAAATCATGAAGGACGTCATTCTTGGCCTGGTCGGAGTGGGCCGGATCGGCGTTATGCACGCCAACAACATCGCCGCGCTGAACGGCGTCCTCAATCCGGGCGGCATCAACGTCAGGCTCCGGCTCACCGACGTGGCCGAAGACCACGCGCGGACCGTTGCAGCAGGGCTCGGCGCCGAGTTCCTGCCCTCGGTGGAAGCGCTTTTGTCCTCCGGGCTGGACGGCCTGGTCATTGCCACGGGAACGGCCACGCACCCTGAGCTGATCAAGGCGGGCGTGGATGCCGGGATCCCGGTCTTCTGCGAGAAACCGGTGGCATTGAACGTGGCGGATGCCGTACCGGTACTCGACTACATCCGCGACAACAACGGCGTGGTCCAGATCGGCCACCAGCGCCGCTTCGACGCCGGCTACCTGGAGGCGCGGCGCGCCTACCAGGCCGGCGAGCTGGGCTGGATCCATTCGCTGCGCGCCGTCACCTGCGATATGGCACCCCCGCCGGTGGAGTTCCTGGCCAGCTCCGGCGGCCTCTTCCGGGACTGCTCGGTCCACGACTTCGACATCCTGCGCTGGCTGACCGGCCGCGAAATCGTCGAGGTGTATGCCAGGGGATCGAACAACGGCGACCCCGCCATCGGGGAGGTGGGGGACGTGGACACCGCCCTCGCGCTGGTGACGTTCGACGACGGCACGGTGGGGACCGTCTCTGCCACCCGGTACAACGGGGCCGGCCATGACGTCCGCCTCGAAATCCAGGGTTCGCGCCGTTCGCTGATGGTGGGGCTGGACGACAAGACCGCGATCGCCTCGGCCGAACCCGGCGTCGGTTTCCCGGCGGGTGAGCCGCACAAGACCTTCGCCGAACGCTTCGACCAGGCGTACCGGTCCGAGATGGAAGCCTTCGTGGAGCTGATCCTGGGCCGCCGGGAGAACCCGTGCACGCCGGAAGACGCCGTCGCGGCCTCACGGGTGGCCGACGCCGCCCAGGAGTCGCTGGCAACGGGCGTCCCGGTCCGCGTGGCGCAGAAAGTCGCCAGCTGAGCCGTGCCGGCTGCGCCAACAGGCCGCGCCAGACAACTGATGCCCCCACCGCGTGCGGTGGGGGCATCAGTAGTTTTGCCGGAACCTAGGTGCCGAAGGGAAGCCGCGGGTCCACGTCCTGGCCGTCCCAGGTCTGGCGAATCCAGCCGTGGTGGGGGTCGTCGCTGATGAGCCATTCCCGGACCGGGCCGGGGCCGGCCATCACGTTCAGGTAGTACAGGTCGTACCCCGGGGCGGCCATCGCGGGCCCGTGCCAGCCGTAGGGAACCAGGACGACGTCGCCCGTGCGGACCTCCGCCGAGACGTCGATGGGCCGTTCGTCGGAGGCGTACACGCGCTGGTAGCCGATCGCGTCGCCCTGCACGCCTGAGCCGGCGGCGGCCGGTCCGTCCGGCGCCACACGGGTCTCGAAGTAATAGATTTCCTCGAGGTTGGTCTCGCCGTCCTTTTCCTCGTCGTGCTTGTGCGGGGGATAGGAGGACCAGTTACCCGCCGGAGTGAGGACTTCGCAGACGATAAAGCGGTCGGCCTCCAGTGCGGCCGGCGTGCCGAAGTTATGCACCTGGCGGGAGCAGTTGCCGGCGCCCCTTAGCTCCACCGGCGTCTCGGAGGCTGTGACGAGGCGGGTGGGGTAGGAGGCCTTCGCCGGTGCCGTGGCCACGGCAACCCTGCCGCCGGCCTCCGAGCTGATGGTGACTGCCGTGTCTGTGCCCGTGTACAGGACGTCGCTGGGACCGTGGAAGACGCTCGCCCTGCCGGCCAGCCGGTAGTCCTGGCCGTCGACGGTGGCGGTGAAGGATCCGCTGAGCGGAACCACGATGCGCTCCTCGCCGGCAGCGGGGAGTTCGACGGCGGCACCTGGTGCCAGCGTCGCGACTTTGATTCCGGTGTGGGCCCAGCCGTCCACCTCAAGGGCGGAATCGGAGGTTCCCAGGGAGACGTCCCACTTGCCGTCGGCGGCGGAACCCAGCGGATATACCCAGTTGGCCATAGATTTTGTTCTTTCGTTTAAGTGCTTGCTGCCGCAGCGGTTAGCGCTGGCGCCTATCGCTGGACAAGGGTCATTTCAAAGCTGTACGAGTCTGCCCGGTAGACGTGGTGGCCGGTTTCCACCATGCGCCCCGTATCGTCCACGGCCGTGCGTTCCATGGTGACCAAGGCCAGCCCGGGTTCGGTGTCCAGCAGCGGTGCCTGGTAGTCGTTCGCCACCATGGCGCCGATGCGCTGCGAGGCCAGGCGGAAGTTCACTCCGCCGTTGCGCAGGATCGCGTACAGGCCCTGGGCGGCGAGCTGGGCTTCATCGATGGTGGTGATGTCGTCGCGGACCCAGTTTTCCATCAGGGCCAGCGGCTTGCCGCCCACTTTGCGCAGGCGCGTGAAGTGGTAGACCTTCGCACCGGCCGGGAGCTGCAGGGCTGTGCGTGTGGCGGCGTCTGCCTCGATGTGGGAGAAGCTGAGCACCTCGGTGGTGGGCTTGCTCCCGTTGTTGGTGAGGTCGTCGTAAAGGCTGGAGAGTTCCAGCGGCCGCCGGACCTGGCTGGAAACCACCTGTGTTCCCACCCCGCGCTTGCGCACCAGGAGCCCGGAACGCACCAGCTCGTCCATGGCCTTGCGCATGGTGGGCCGGGACAGGTTGAGCTGGGCGGCGAGGTCGATCTCGTTGTCCAGCCGGCTGCCCGGCGGGAGGAGTCCGGTGTGGATGGCGGCCTCGATGCCCTGAACCACCTGATGGTAGAGGGGCACCGGCGAAGAGCGGTCGATGCTGAGATTAAGTTGATTCGCCACTGAGCGCTCCCTTGTGCTCCGCGGCCTCCGAGGGTGCCCGGGTGCCGCGTATGTCAGCCTATGTTCTCTTGATAGGACATACTGCCGTTTTGACGATAATAGCAGGCATCCACGAATGCCCGGAAGGGTGCAACACGTTCCTCGGCCGGGAGTTCCAGCACTTCGGGGTGCCACTGAACGGATGCCACCCAGCGGGCGGGATCCTCCAATGCTTCCACGGTGCCGTCGCCGGCGACCGCCGTGACGATCAGCCCGTCGGCCACCCGCGCCACGGCCTGGTGGTGGCCGGAGGCGATCCTGACCGTCAGGCCGTGCGCCGTGCCTTGCGATGCGTAGAGGCGTCCCACCTTGGACCCGGGAATAATGTCAACGTCGTGCCAGGCCCACGCTCCCGCGCCCCCGCCTTCACCGCCGCCAACCGCCGCGTCACCCGCCGCCGGCTCGTGGTGCGTTACGGGACCGTCCGCCATGTCCTGCACCAGGGTGCCGCCGTAGAGGACGTTGAGGAGCTGGTGGCCGCGGCAGATCCCGAGCAGGGGCAGGCCGGCATCGATGGTTCCCCGCGCCACCGCCACATCCAGCGCGTCCTGTGCGACGTTGACGTCATAGCACGCGGCGCCCGGCTCTTCCCCGTAAAGTCGCGGGTCCAGGTCCCCGCCGCCGGGAAGTACGACGCCGTCCAGCTCCTTGAGCTGTTCGGCCAGCCCGCCGCCGTCGGAACCGCCGCCGTCGGAACCGCCGTGGACGGAACCGCCATGGTCGGAACCGCCGTGGACGGAACCGCCATGGTCGGAACCGCCGTCGGGATCGGGGGTGAGCAGCACAGGCTCCCCGCCGCCGTCACGGACCAGATCCACGATGTAAGCGAACAGCTCGTTGGCCTCCCCGACCCGCGGGTCGGCGTCCCGGGAATTGCTCAGGCGGACCGGGATTCCGATCCGGGGACGGCCGGGCGGGGGCGGGGGAGGAGTGCGCATGACTCATTCTGCAACAGCCTGGAACGGTTAGGCTTGCCGGATGAACAACAGATACCTTGTGTCCCGCCAGCGCTTCGTTGCGGCCTCACCCGAGGCCATTTTCGAAGTGCTGGCAACGCCCGCGCTGCACAGCGTGATCGACGGGTCGGACACGGTGAAGGCGGCGCAGCCTCGCGGTCCGGAGCGGCTGTCCGCCGGGGCCAGGTTCGGCATGGAGATGAACGTGATGGTGGACTACAAGATCCTCAACACCGTCTGTGAGTTCGAGGAAGGCAAACGCATTGCCTGGCGGCATTTCTTCGGGCATGTGTGGCGCTATGTGCTTCAGCCCGCCACCAACGCCGCCGGCACTCCGGGCACGCTGGTCACCGAGCAATGGGATGCGCGGAACGTCCGCGGAAAGCTGTTCCTCCGGCTGGCCGGCTACCTGCGCCGCCACCCCGCCAACCTGGAGGCAACCTTGGCGAAGCTGGACCAGTATGTCGCCGGTTCCGGCCATGATGCTGATCAGGACCGCATCCGACAGTAATGTTGAAGGGACCCGAACCGCGGGACAAAACCGAGGGCAGGAGCCAGGATGGGCCGCAGGACACTCGTTGACGACCTCGTCGACGGCCTGCTCGATGACATCCTCGACGGCAAGCTGAAGCCGCACGATGCCATCCCTCCGGAAGCTGACATTGCGAAGGCCTACGACGTCAGCAGGCTAACCGTCCGCGAGGCCCTTAAGGCCCTGAGGGCGCAGAACATCCTCTACGTCAAGGCCGGCCGCGGAACATTCGTCAATCCCTCGGACAACTGGACCGGGCTGGACGCGATCTTCAAGGCCGCCTCGCATGGAAACGGTGCGGACCAGGTTTCCGTGGGGCTGATCGAAATGCGGCGCATGGTGGAAACCGGTGCCGCTTCCCTGGCCGCCAGGCGGCATACTCCCGAGCATGCAGAACAGATGCGCGGGTGCATCGCGGACATGAAGCGCTTCCATGAGGCCGGCGACCTGGACCGCTTCGTCGAAGCTGACATCGCGTTCCACGACGTGGTGCTGAAGGCCTCGGGCAACCCCTTCGTCCGGGCGCTGTTCGCCCAGCTGGGACAGTTGCTCTACATGACCCGGCGGGAAACGTCCGCCGTCCCCGAAATCCAGCTCCACGCCATCGAGTACCACCAGAAGGTCATGGACAGCATCCTCAGCGGAGACGCCGAACTGTCCCGGCGAACCATGGATGAACACATGGAGCAGACGTACCGCGACTACGAACGCTACGTCCACCACTCCCAGCCCTGACGCCGCAGCCCCCGCGGGCTTGACGTAACCCAGATCACGCTTCTATGATCTTTTTCATGTTCTTCCGTCAGATGTCAGACATCAGACTTAGCTAGTCGCCCGACGGATTCCCCGTTACCTTTTTCGTAGCCCGGTTCCTGTTGCAGGATGAGGGTGTGCTGGCCTGCCGGCCCCGGCATGATTGCCGCCCCCAGTCGTCAATGATCCGGGGGGTGTTGTCACCGGGGTCCGGTAGGTGCCGGAGAGACCGCTGATAGAGGCAGGACAGGTTGGGATCGTCGTGCGTAACGTGGATGCCGGGCTCTGACACCGCGGACAGTCCAGCACGGGTATCAGCTGCTGCGACTGGGAGGTACAGGTGATCGGAAACCACGAAAGCATTGATGTCTTTATCGGCCTGGACGTCGGCAAGGGCGAGCACCACGCGGTTGCCGTGGACCGGGCCGGTAAGAAGCTCTTCGACAAGGCCCTGCCCAACGACGAGGTCAAGCTCCGCGAAATCCTCGACTCTTTGAACAAGCACGGCAGGATCCTGCTCGTGGTTGACCAGCCCGCGACGATCGGTGCGTTACCGGTCGCGGTTGCCCAGGCCGCCGGTGTCACCGTCGGATACCTGCCCGGCTTGGCGATGCGCCGGATCGCTGACCTGCACCCTGGCGAGGCGAAAACCGACGCCCGGGACGCGTTCATCATCGCCGAAGCGGCCCGGACAATGCCCCACACACTGCGCTCCATCCAGATCGCCGACGAACAGCTCGCGGAACTGACCATGCTCTGTGGCTTCGATGACGACCTGGCCAAACAGGCCACCGCAACGTCGAACAGGATCCGAGGCCTGCTCACCCAGATCCACCCGGCACTGGAACGTGTCCTTGGCCCGCGTCTGGACCACCCGGCCGTGTTGGACCTGCTGCGGACCTGGCCGACCCCCGAAGCCCTCCGCCATGCCGGCCGGCGCCGGATCGGGAACAGGCTCAAGAAGCTCGCACCCCGGATGGGCGAACGCCTCGCGGGCGAGATCATCGCCGCCCTGGACCAGCAAACGGTCACAGTCATCGGGACGAACGCGGCCACGATCGTGCTGCCCCAGCTCGCCCGGATGCTCGCCGACATCCGCGAATCACGGGACACCGTTTTCACCCACGTCGAAGCCCTCGTGGAGGCCCACCCTCTTCACCCGGTCCTGACGTCACTCCCGGCGGTCGGCGTCAGGACCGCAGCACGGATCCTCACCGAGATCGTCGGCAAAAACTTCGCCTCGGCAGGGCACCTGGCTTCCTACGCGGGACTCGCCCCCGTGACCTGGCGATCCGGGACGTCCATCCGCGGCGACCACCCATCCCGGAAAGGAAACAAGATCCTCAAAAGAGCCCTGTTCCTCTCCGCCTTCGCCGCGTTGAAGGACCCGCCGTCGAGGGCCTACTACGACCGGAAACGAGCCGAAGGCAAACGCCACAACCAGGCCCTCATCGCGCTTGCCCGCCGCCGCTGCGACACGCTCTTCGCCATGCTCAGAGACGGCACCTTCTACGAACCACGAACGACCTCAGCCACTTGACGAAAACCATAGAGGCCCCCCCACATTTCCATCGGACCGCGCCGCCCGTACCCGGGTGCCGCCTCCGTCAAACAGAAGGTCGATGATGACTTCACTCTCCATGCAGTCCGCAGGGCTCGGCGAGCTCGGTGAGCGCACGCTCCGCAAGGTCCGCCGCCGCGTTATGCCGCTGATCGTCCTGCTCTACTTCGTTGCCTACCTTGACCGCAACAACGTGGGCTTCGCCAAACTCACCATGAGCGAGGACATCGGCCTCAGCGCTGCGGCCTACGGGCTTGGCGCCGGCATCTTCTTCCTCGGCTACGCCCTGCTGGAGGTTCCGAGCAATGCCGGCATGTACCGCTTCGGAGCTCGCAAATGGCTCGCCCGGATCCTGATCACCTGGGGCATCTTCGCCACGGCCATGTGCCTGGTCAACGGGGAAAGCACCTACTACATCATCCGGTTCCTGCTGGGTGCGGCCGAGGCCGGGTTCTTCCCCGCCATCCTGTTCTACCTGACGCTGTGGTTCCCGGCCGCGCAGCGCGTCACCGTCCTGGGTATCTTCATCCTGGCCCAGCCCGTGTCCAACGCACTCGGTGCTCCGGTGTCCGGACTGCTGCTGCAGATGGACGGAATTCTTGGCCTGCAGGGCTGGCAGTGGCTCTACATCATCGAAGGCATCCCCGCGATCCTGCTGGGCCTGCTGACCCCGATCCTCATGACCGACCGCCCGCGCGACGCCAAGTGGCTCAATACTGACGAGCGCGAATGGCTCGCCACCACCATGGATGCCGAACTGGCCGCCAAGTCCAAGGGCGGAACCCACAACTTCCTGGCCGGCCTCAAGGACAAGCGCACGCTGGTCTACTCGGCCCTGTACTTCGGCCTGGTCTGCGGCATCTATGGCCTCGGCCTCTGGATGCCCACCATTGTTGCCGCCCTGGGCAAGTTCTCCACCGCCGAAGTGGGATTCATTGTCTTCATTCCCTACGCCATCGCCGCGGTCTTTGTGTACTTCTGGAGCAAGCGAGCGGACCGGACCGGAAAGCGCGCCTGGCACACCGCCGTCAGCATGATCCTCGCCGGCATGGGCCTGCTTGCTGCCGGGTACCTCCTCCCGGTCAACCCTGTCCTGGCCCTGATCGCCCTGACCGCGTCAGCAATGGGGATCTACGGCGCCATCGCCCCCTTCCTGTCGATGCCGTCCGCGGCGCTCACCGGCGCAGCAGCTGCGTCCGGGCTGGCCCTGGTCAACTCGCTCGGCAACCTGGGCGGATTCGTGGCTCCCTACGCCGTCGGCATGCTCAAGGACGCCACGGGCAACAACCAGAGCGGCCTGCTGTTCCTGTCCTTCTGCCTGTGCGTCACCGCGGTGGCCACGTACCTCTACGCCCGGAAGCGGCCTGAAGGTGATGCCGCCCTGGATCCCGCAGTGGCTGCCGCAGCGGCCGTGAACGCGGCAAAAGCCCGCTCCTGACCGACCGACCATCGACCTGACACCCGACGAAAGACACATCATGACAATCACCCCGTTTCCCGCTGAACGCACCGTTGTACTGACCGGGGCGGCGTCAGCCCGCGGCATTGGCCGGGCGGCAGCAGACCGGATGGCCAGCGAAGGCTGGTCCATCGCCATCCTGGACATCAACGCGGAGGACGCCAAGGCCGCCGCCGCCGAAATCGGCTCCAACCGTGCCGTCAAGGCCATCGGCGTCGGCGCCGACGTTTCCGACGCCGCCTCTGTGGACCGTGCCATCAGCGAAATCGAGGAGTCCCTGCCGCCGATCGTCGCCCTCGCGAACCTGGCGGGAATCAGCTCGCCGACGACGTTCATGGAGACCACCGTGGAGGAATGGGACAAGGTTTTCGCCATCAACATGCGCGGCACCTTCATCGTCTCCCAGCGCGTGCTCAAGGGCATGATCGAACGCAAGCTCGGACGCATGTGAGCATCTCCTCAATTTCCGCCCAGCGCGGCGGCGGTACGTACTCCAAGGTTGCGTACAGCGCATCGAAGGCCGGAATCATCGGCTTCACCCGTGCGCTGGCCAGGGAAGTGGGCGAGTTCGGCGTCACCGTCAACGCGATCGCACCGGGCCCCATCGACACCGACATCATGGGCGGTACCCTGTCCGACGAACGCAAGGCCCAGATGTCCGAGGGCATCATGATGGGGCGCGTGGGTAGCCGTGAGGAAGTCGCGGCACTGATCTCCTTCCTGCTCGGCCAGGATTCCGGCTACATCACCGCTGCCACATACGACATCAACGGCGGCCTGCAGGTCTCCTGATCCGCAGCCGAAAATGTCCCCACAGGAGTGCCCCCGGTGAATTTCACCGGGGGCACTCCTGTGTGTTTGTTGCGGACTAGGCTGGCAGCATGAACGCCGCCCGCAGCCTCAGTCCCAGCCCCAGAACGCTTGAGGTTGAAAGCCTGGACAGCTTCGACCGGCTGGTGAAGGCGGGAGTCCGCAGCATGCAGGGCTGGCACGCCCAGTCCCTGGACCTTCGCGGCCGCTCCGCGCCGCTGCAAGCCCTGGACGCGCAGGGCGCCATCTTCCTCGGCTGCACGTTCGACGACGGTGTGGAGGACACGCTCCGCGGCAGGGGTGCGCTCATCTTCCCCAAGCTTGCCAGCGTGCCCTTCAATCCGTACCGCGGGCAGCTCTATTCGCCGCAGGAGCTCTACTCCGGTCCCGCCGGCGGGCGGTACGAATCAACACTGGACGCCCGGATCTACCAGTGGAGCATCCGGCCCGGCCAGCGGCATCGGCTGGATGCCACGCTCGCCGCAGCCCTGCATGACCACTCGGTCGGTGACGCCCTGGATGAGCTGACCCGCTCGGAGCTATGCCGCGGCCGCCCGATGGTGGGCGTGATGGGCGGCCACACCGCTAGGCGCGGGACACCGGCCTTCGAGGAGGCCGCCATAGCTGGCCGGCTCCTTGCCGCAAACGGCAGGGTAGTGGCCACCGGCGGCGGGCCCGGTGCCATGGAGGCCGCCAACATGGGCGCCTACCTCAGCGAACTGCCGGACGCGGACTTCCACGCAGCGCTGGCGCAGCTCGAAGCCGTACCCGGGTTCCGCCCCTCGGTGTCGGCGTGGGCGCGGACTGCGGCCGCCGTCGTCGAACGCTATCCGGACGGGACGCCGTCGCTGGGGGTTCCCACCTGGTACTACGGCCACGAGCCGCCCAACTTTTTCGCCACCCATATCGCCAAGTATTTCGCCAACGCCATCCGGGAGGCGGTCCTGCTGGAGCTGTGCAACGGCGGTGTGATCTTCCTGCCGGGGTCCGCCGGCACCCTGCAGGAAATCTTCCAGGACGCCTGCGAAAACTACTACGGTGCCTCCGAAACCATCACGCCCATGGTCCTCGTGGGCGTCGAGCACTGGCAGCGCCGGTATCCCGCCTGGCCGCTGCTGCAAAGCCTGGCCGCGGGCAAGGCAATGGCAGGCCGGATCTTCCTGGTGGAGACGGTAGAGGAAGCGCTCGAGGTCGTGTCAGGCTAGCAGCGGCCGGCCGGCAGCGGCGGGCTTACAGGTCTTTACGGCAGGTGGTCTTGCCCAGCTGGTAGAGGCCGTTGAGGTCGCCCGCGGCAAGCCCGTCCGGGGTGCCGATCTCCGGGTACATCAGCTGCCGGGGGTCATCGACATGTTCGAGCCCCATGACGTGGGACAGCTCGTGCAGGATCACGGCGGTGGCGTACGCGGAGCCTTGCGGCCGCTCGAGTTCCCCGGTGATTTGCGGGGCGTCGAGGTCCAGGCTGCCGGTGACGAAGGTCTTCGCGCCGCCGTCGAAACTGTAGTGGGTGCTGCCGCCGGTGCCGATCACCTGGCCCTTCAGCTTGGGGGAGGCCTCCGGAGTGGTCCATGCGATGAGGAGCGGCGCCCATCGCTCGCCGTACCTCTCAGGCTGGTAGGGGTCCCGGTCCTCGGAGGGGGCTTCGGTGGAGGGGCCGTCGTTGATGAACCTGATCCCTGTGGCACGGGAAATCGTGCCGACGGCATCTTCCACCAGGTTTTCCGCGCCCGCCGGAGCCAGCGCGGCATTGACAACATAGTGCAGCGGGCGGCATGGCGAATAGCCCACCGGTGTGCCGTCGTCGTTCGTGGCCAGGAACTCAAAGGAATCGCTCGGCGCGGGAGGCTCCTCCGCGACCAGAAGCGGCGAGTCCGCTTCTTCCAGTCCCGGGGGAGGCGCGTCCGAACTGACTCCCTCGGCGGCGGCGGTTCCGGGCTGCTGGGCGGCCGCCTGTCCGTTGGGGACCGTGCTGTTCCGGAGCTGGAAGAGCCCCACGAAACGGGGGTCGCCGTAGAACAGGCCGGCAGCCGTGAAGGCAGCGGCGGCGATCACGGCCGTGAGCGCCGCTGTTCGAAGGATGCGGGCCACGGTGCCCGGCCCGCCGGCATGCCGTGGCCGGCGTTGTTCCGGCCGCGGACCCTCCACTAGGCGACCACCGCGCCAAAGGCCATCCCGAGGAGGTAGGTGACAGCGGCCGCGCCAATGCCGATGGCGAGCTGCCGGAAACCGCGGCTGGTGGGCGACGTCCCGGACAGCAGGCCGACGACGCCGCCCGTCACCAGGAGCGCGATGCCCACAAGGACCGCCGAAACCGCCAGTGCCGCGACGCCGGTCATGCCGAGAAGGAAGGGAATGATGGGAATGATGGCGCCGGAGGCGAAGAAGCAGAAGCTTGAGGCGGCTGCACTCCACGCGGTGCCCACGGCTTCGTGCTGGTCCTGCGCCTCAGGGAGTTCGGGCTGCAGCGACAGGCTGGGATCGCAGTCGCAGCTCAGCAGGCCCATGCGTTCAGCGACGCGGTGTTCGGCGGCTTCCCGGGACATCCCGCGGGCCAGGTACACCAGCAGCAGTTCGTTGTGCTCAATGTCCAGCCGTGGAGCGGCGGACAGGGTGATCTGGGTGGGCCGCGTTGCGGCCAGCAGTTCCCGCTGGGAACGGACGGAAATGAATTCGCCCGCCCCCATGGACAGGGCGCCGGCAAGGAGGCCCGCCACGCCGCTCAGGAGTACCACCTGGCTGCCGACGCCGGACGCGGCCATGCCCATCACCAGGGAAAGGTTGCTGACCAGGCCGTCGTTGGCTCCGAACACGGCGGCCCGGAAGGAACCGGCCAGCCGGTTCCGGCCGCGGGTGGCGAGTCCGCGGACAACTTCCTCGTGGATCTGTTCGTCGGCCACCATGGCAGGCGTCGCCGTGGGGTCCGAGGCATACGGGGAGCGGCCCTCCGCGCGCTGGGCCAGTGCCAGGACGAACACCGAGCCGAAGTGGCGCGCCAGGAATCCCAGGAGCTGGCTGCGCAGGGACGCCTGCCGCGGCTTCCCGGCGTGGTCGCCGAGGAGCCGGAGCCAGTGGGCTTCGTGTCGCCCCTCGGCCTCGGCAAGGGCAAGGAGGATGTCCCGTTCCTCGCCGCGGCGGTTCTGGGCGAGGTCGCGGTAGACGCGGGCCTCGGCGCGTTCGTCGGCGAGGTACTGGCGCCACCGCTTAATGTCGGCCGGGCTGGCGCTGGTCCCTGCGGGTCCGGCTGCTGCGGCTCCTGCTGCGGTGGTTTCGGGGATGCCTGCTGCCGGCTTGTCGGCGGGAAGGGCATGGCTGCGGTCAGATTTAGCGTGCTGAGACACGAACACTCCTGGGCTTGATAGGGCATGAATCGGCCCCATTGCAGCTCCAGCCTACCGCGTATTTCCGCGGATTTTCGGCTGGTATTCCTCACCGGCAGGTTTAGGCGGACCTCAAACCGGGCCCGGTCCGGCGCCTCCGGCCGCGGGCACTGGAGGCGTTGCGCAGGCCGGCAACGGACCGCCTATTGACCGCGGCGGATGCCGGTGTTGTGATGATTGCCAGGGCAGGTGCTTCCGTAGCCCGGCACCTGGCCGCACAACCAGACACGGAGGTTTGCACCATGGACACCACCGGATCACACCCCACCCAGCCGGAACGGGACACCCTCGAATCCGATCCCGCCTACGACTTTGCCGAGGACGCTCCCGTCGACGACGCCGGGGAGAGCGAGGAAGAGGAACTGTTCGAAGAGGCCGACCGGCTGGTTCCCCTGGGCGCGGAGGATTTCCTCGGCGACGAGAAGCCCGTGGTGCCGTTGGCGGAGGAAGAATTCCGTGAGCCCGGGGAAGCCGAATAGGTAGCTTCCGTTCCCAACGCACGACGGCGGTGCCTCCCCGCGCCGGGAGGCACCGCCGTCGTGCGTTTTTCTGCAGTACTGGTTGGCCGTACTAGTTGGCCGGAACCGGAACCTGTTCTTCTTCGGGGACGTTTCCGGCCACGCGGTCCTGCCAGTTCTTCATGACCTTGGGGTCGGTGGGCTTGGTAGCGACGGACACCACGAGGTACACCAGCGCCGAGGCAATGAGGCCGTAGTAGATGGGCTCGTTTGCGTAGATGCCGTCCAGTGGCGCCGCGGCGTTGATCTCAAGGTAGATCATGGTGCCGAGCGTGATGACCGAACCGACGGCCATCGAAGCTGCCGCGGCTGCGCCCGTGCCCCGCTTCCAGACGAGGCCGCCGAGGATCGCGACCAGGAGCCCGCCCACCAGGATGTCGTAGGCGATGGTCAGGGCCGCCACGACGTCCTTGGTGATGATCGCGATGAGGATGGCCACGATGCCCAGGCCCAGGACCCACATGCGGTTGGCCTTGACGTCGTGCTCGGGGTTGTCGGTGTCGTCAGTGTTGATGTCCTTGCCGAACCAGCTGGCCACGAAGGGCAGGACGTCGGCGCGGGCAACTGTTGCAGCGGCGATCAGGGCGCCGGAAGCGGTGGACATCATGGCCGCGACGGCCGCTGCGAGCACCAGGCCGCCGATGCCGATGGGCAGCAGGTTCTGGGCCACTTCAGCGTAGACAACGTCCTTGCCTGCAGTGGCCACGTCGATTTCCGGGAGCGCCACGCGTGCGCCCAGGCCGATCAGGGCGCCGGCCGCGCCGTACAGGATGCAGTAGATGCCGGCAGTTGCGCCGCCCCAGCGTGCGACGGTGGGGGTCTTGGCGGTGAACACGCGCTGCCAGATGTCCTGGCCGATCAGCAGGCCCAGGGTGTACACCACGAAGTAGGTGATGATGGTCTGGATCCCGATGCCGTCGATCTGGAAGAAGCTGTCCTCCACGCGGCTGCGGATCCCGTCCAGGCCGCCCGCGGCGTTGAGCGTGAACGGCAGCATCAGGAAGAAGATTCCCACCGTCTTGATGACGAACTGGACCTGGTCGGCGAGCGTGATGGACCACATGCCGCCGATTGTGGAGTACACCAGGACGATGGCGCCGCCGATGACGATGGCCAGGGCCCGGTCCCACCCGAACAGCACCACGAAAATGGTGGCGTAGGCGCCGGTGGAGGTGGCGCACAACATCAGCGTGTAGGCCAGCATGACGATGCCGGATGTCTGGGTGGCGCGGCTGCCGTAACGAAGCGTCAGCATCTGGGACACCGTGTAGATCTTCAGTTTCTGGATGGTACCGGCAAACAGCAGGCTCAGGAGCAGCACGCCGGCGCCGATGGCCACCACGAGCCACATGCCGGAGATGCCGAACTTGTAGCCGAGGCCCACGCCGCCCACCGTTGAGGCTCCGCCAAGCACGACGGCCGCCATGGTTCCGGTGTAAAGGAAGGGGCCCAGCCTGCGGCCGGCCACCAGGAAGTCGCTGTTGTTCTTTGTGCGGGATTTGCCCCACCAGCCGAAGGCCAGCATGGCGATCAGGTACACCACCACAATGGCGATGTTGACGAAGTTTGCGTCCATTTAATGGGCTCCTTGGAGCGAGTCGGCAGCAGGGCGGGAATTCGCGGCAAATACGTGGGCCACGCCGGAATTCCGCTGCTATAGAGCGGGGATGCAGGGGGAGATCCCTGATGATGACAGGCTGACTGTCGTAGTGTTTACCTAGGGGATTGCCTATTAGACAACACTTGTTGCCTCAAAGGTTATGCTGTGATCCGGGTAACAGTCAAGCGGATGACACCATGGTCCGTTCCGGCGTCACAAGGTAGGTATCCCGCTAGGATGGCTCCAGCAATGGGGCCGTGCGGCCGGCTGTGAAAGGTTCGTAAATGAAGGCTCTACCAGTTGAACCGAGCAACATCCCGGTTGCCATCGGTTCGCGCATCCGCGCTGCCCGCCAGTCACAGCGGCTCACCATTGAACAGGTTGCAGACGCGACGGGCCTCACCAAGGGATTCCTCAGCAGGGTGGAACGCGACCTGACGTCACCGTCGGTGGCTTCCCTGGTGACCCTCTGCCAGGTCCTGTCGATCTCGATCGGAGACCTGTTTGCCGCACCGGAAACCCACCTTACGAAGAAGGACGAGGGGCCCCGGATTTCGCTGGGCGGCGAAGGCATCATCGAGCGCCTCCTGACCGCCCGCTCGGAACGCCGCGTCCAGATCATCCAGGCCGTGATCGAACCGCGTGGCCGCGGCGAATCCGAACTCTACGCCGTGGACTGCGACGTCGACGTCCTCCATGTCATCAAGGGCCGGATCAGGCTGATCCTCACCAACGAGGAATACGAGCTCAGTACCGGCGACACCGTCACGTTCCCCGGCCGGGAGCCGCACACCTGGATCAATCCCACCGACGACGCCGTCGAGGTGCTCTGGGTGCTGGTCCCCGCCGCCAGCCACTGACGTAGCCGGGTTCGCGGGGCAGTCGGGGTCCGCGGACAGGCGGGGTCCGTGGATAGGCGCGGCAGGTGGGCCGGGCCTCAGCCCACGTGGACCCAGGGCCGGCGGGTGACGTCAGGCTCCGCCTCGCGCAGCACTTCCCGGGTGACGGGGGCGATCTCACCCTCGCCGAAGAGCAGGAACCGCGTCAGGTTGGTGAGCGGGTTGCCCTCGGTCCAGCGGAAGTAGATGTGCGGCATCAGGCCGGTGACATCGCGGAGGTGCAGCAGGACGGCCGCCAGCGTGTTGGGCACGTTGTTGCTGTGGACTTCCAGGATGCGGAAGCCGTGTCGGATCTTCCCGGTGACCAGGAGCTCCTGTTCGAAGTCCGAGCTGTCGTCCACCAGGATCTCGATGAAGATCGCGTCACTGTCCGCGGGAAGGTGGTTGGCCAGCTCGGCGTGCTCCAGCTTGGCCCGGTATCGCGCGGCGCTAAGGCGTTTGGGCTCGTGCGCGATCAGCCGGATGGGCCCCTCTTCGCTGGCGGCCATGAATTCCAGGGCACGTTCGTCCAGCCGGATGTGCGTGGCGCGCAGTTCGAAGGACCGCCGGACGCGGGACGCGAAGCTGACCATTACAATGCCCAGGATAAACAGGGCCGCGATCTTCAGGCCGTCGGGGCGCTCCACCACATTCGCCACCGTGGTGTAAAGGAAGACGACGGCGATCGCGCCGAAAGCGGCCGTGCGGCCGCGTTGCTGCTTGCGCCGCGCGGACAACGTGACGGCGATCGACGCGGACGTCATTAGCACCAGGACGCCGGTGGCGTAGGCGCCGCCCTGGGCCTCGACGTCGGCCTCGAACACCACCGTGATGAGGAAGGCGACGGCGGTGAACACCAGTACCAGCGGCCGCACGGCCCGGGTCCATGCCGGCGCCATGCCAAAGCGCGGAAGGTAGCGCGGCACCAGGTTGAGCAGGCCGGCCATGGCCGAGGCCCCGGCGAACCAGAGGATGGCGATCGTGCTGAGGTCGTACACGGTCCCGAATCCGTCGCCCAGGTACTGGTGCGCCAGGAATGCCAGGGCCCGGCCGTTGGCCTTGCCTCCCGGCTGGAACTCGGCTGCCGGGATGAGGAAGGTGGTGATGAAGCTGGACGCGATGAGGAATGCGCTCATGATCAGGGCGGCCGTGGTCAGGAGTTTGTGCGCGCCGCGGATCCGGCCGGCCGGCTTGGCCTCAGTGTCGTCGGGGCTGCCCTGGATCTGCGGCATGACGGCCACACCCGTTTCGAAGCCGGAGAGTCCCAGGGCGAGTTTGGGGAAGACCAGCAGGGCGATGCCGATCATCACCAGCGGGTTGCCGTGCTGCTGGTTGAGGGCGGTCCACCAGTCCGTCACCACGTGGGCTTCGCTGTACACATGCGCGAGGCCCACCAGCACCACCACCGCGTTGAGGAGGAGGAACACTGCCACCAGGACAACGGCCACGTTGATGGCTTCCTTGAAGCCGCGGAGGAACACAATGCCCAGGCCCGCAATCAACGCCAGCGTAATGGCCACTTCCTGGCCGTGGAGGAACTCCGGTGCAAACGGGTTTTCGATGGCGTGCGCGCTGGCATCGGCGGCGGAGAGCGTAATGGTGATCATGAAGTCCGTTGCCGCGAACCCCAGGAGAGCAAGGACGAACAGTTTGCCGCCCCAGCGCGGCAGGAGCCGTTCGAGCATGGCGATGGAGCCTTCGCCGCGCGGGCTTTCCGAAGCCACCCTGCGATACACCGGAAGGGCGCCGAGGAGCGTGACTGCCACCAGGACAACGGTGGCCAGCGGCGAGACCATGCCTGCGGCGAGCGCGGCGATGGCCGGCTGGTATCCCAGCGTGGAAAAATAGTCCACGCCCGTCAGGCACATGACCTTCCACCAGGGCTGGGGCGTATGGTTCGCCTGCGGCTGGCCGTGCGGCCCCTGGCGCTTCCCGGATCCTTCGGGCATGCCCTCCAGCAGCCAGCTCTTCAGGCTGTGGGGCTTGCGGTTGTACCTGTCCGAAGGGTCGGCGGGCGGCCTGGTCAGCGTGGTCACGGTTTCCTTTCGCGCAGCGTTCCCTGCGGCCGTGCGGGCCCGGTGTGCTGCTCCTGTTGGGAGCGTAGGCCCGGAAAAGGGTGCGGAACGGCGGCTTTAACGAAACCTTTACGCACACCATGACGGCCATCACCAGCCGGTGAGATGTACGTCACATTTTGGAAACCTGCCGGAAACCAGGAATTCATCCCCGGCGCCGCTGTTTAACGTGCCGGAAAAACAGCTCGGCCCTGGCGGTAACACCGCCGTTGTAGCGTCGGATAACGAGCGGCTGAGGAGCCCTGAAAAGCTGTGGATGCTCAGTGGCTGTCTCGTTGTGTTGAATGGTCTCGTTTTGATTGGTCTCGCCGTAGTTGGCGCCCAGGAGCGCCACTTCCAGAGGAAGGCTCCCAAAATGAACATCTCCCTACTCAGCGTGGGCATGGCAGTGGATCCCACGGTGCTGGACCCCGGCGCCACGGCGTGGATGCTGGCGGCGTCCGCCTTGGTCCTGCTGATGACTCCCGGCCTGGCGTTTTTCTACGGCGGCCTCGTGCGGATGAAATCCGTCCTGAACATCATGATGATGAGCTTCGGTGCCATGGGTGTTGTTGCCGTGGTCTGGGCACTGTGGGGCTACGGGCTGGCGTTCGGCCCTGACACGATGGCCGGACTCGTCGGGGACCCCTTTGCCAACCCCGGCCTGAGCGGCCTGACCAGCAGCATCGGCGGAAAAGCGCCGGGCCTCCCGGACATGGTGTTCATCGGTTTCCAGGCCACGTTCGCCATCATCACCGTCGCTCTGATCAGCGGAGCTGTGGCGGAGCGGGTCAGGTTCGGGCCGTGGCTGCTGTTCGCCGCCTTGTGGGTGACCCTTGTCTACGCCCCGATCGCGCACTGGGTCTGGGGCGGCGGGCTCTTCGGCGCCACCGGCATCGTGGGCAGCAAAATCTCGGCGCTCGACTTCGCCGGGGGAACCGTTGTGCACATGAATGCCGGCATCGCGGGGCTGATGCTCGCCGTCGTGCTTGGAAAGCGCCTTGGATTCATGAAGGATCCCAACATCCGTCCTCACAACCTGCCGTTCGTGATGCTCGGCGCCGGGCTCCTGTGGTTCGGCTGGTTCGGCTTCAATGCGGGCTCTGAACTCGCCGCCGATGCCACCGCGGGACTGGCCTGGACCAACACCCTGCTGGCCACGAGTGCGGCACTCCTGGGCTGGCTGCTCGTCGAGCGGCTTCGGGACGGCCACGCCACCTCCCTCGGTGCCGCCTCGGGAGCCGTGGCGGGCCTGGTTGCCGTGACGCCGGCCTGCGGCTTCGTTGACCCCGTCGGCGCCATCCTGATCGGGGTGGTGGCCGGAGTGCTCTGTGCGCTCGCGGTTGGCCTCAAGTTCCGGATCGGCCTCGACGACTCCCTTGACGTAGTGGCCGTCCACTTTGTTGGCGGGCTGTGGGGGACGCTCTCGCTGGGATTCTTCGCCGTGCCGTCGGCCAAGACCGAAGGCGGGCTCTTCTATGGCGGAGGCCTGGCGCAGTTCTGGCCCCAGTTCCTCACCGCGGTGATTGTCACGGCCTGGAGCGCCATCATGACCACGCTGATCGGTTATGCCATCCACAAGACGATGGGCATGCGCGTAACCGAAGCCAGCGAGCGGAACGGCATTGACGTCACGGAGCATGCCGAAACCGCGTACGAGCTCCTCATGGTGGGGGGCACCTTCCATCCCGGCGAACACCATGCCAAGGCCGCACCCGGTGGCGCAGACCCTGCCGCGGACATTCCGGCGGAACTCCCGGCGGGTGTCCCGGTGGCCAGCCAGGGCGATCGGGGCAAGGTGCGGACATGAAACTCATCACGGCCATCGTCCGGCCGGAAAAGGTTGAAACGGTCCGTGCCGCCCTCGAAGGGTTCGGCGTCAGTGGCATGACCGTCAGCCAGGCGAGCGGCTACGGGCAGCAGCGCGGCCATGTGGAGGTGTACCGCGGGACCGAATACAGCTCGGACCTGCTGCCGAAGGTCCGGGTGGAAGTCCTGGTGACCGAGGATGCCATGGACGGTGTCATGGCGGCCATCGAAGCGGGTGCCAGCACCGGCCGGTTCGGGGACGGCAAGATCTGGACCGTCTCCGTTTCCGATGCCGTCCGGGTGCGGACGGGGGAGCGGGGCGTGTCCGCGATCGACTGACCTGCGCGCTGGATTGGTAAACACTTGATGCACAATAGGAAACTAGCGTGTATGATCGGTGTCACACTACCGATCCATCCTCGAAGGAGAGGCGTTCCTTTGGAAGAGCTGCGCATCGAGGCCAACGGCAACCTTGGCCCCATCGATTCATCCCGCATCCCCCGCTATGCAGGGGCCGCAACCTACGCCCGCCTGCCGCGCCTGGACCAGGTGGCCAAGGCGGACATCACGGTGGTGGGAGTGCCCTTCGATTCCGGCGTCTCCTACCGCCCCGGTGCCCGCTTCGGCGCCAACCATGTCCGTGAGGCCAGCCGGTTGCTGCGCCCGTACAACCCCGCATGGGACGTCAGCCCCTTCGAGAATGTCCAGGTGGCGGACGCCGGCGACATGGCTGTCAACCCGTTCAACATCAACGAGGCCATCGAAACCATCCAGCAGAACGCCCTGGACCTGACGGCCGGCGGCAGCAAGCTGGTCACCCTTGGCGGGGACCACACCATTGCCCTGCCGCTCCTCCGGGCCGCCGCTGAGCGCGCCGGCGAGCCGGTGGCCATGCTGCACTTCGATGCGCACCTGGACACCTGGGACACCTACTTCGGTGCCGAATACACCCATGGCACCCCGTTCCGCCGCGCTGTGGAGGAAGGAATCCTGGACACCGAAGCCATCAGCCACATCGGAACCCGCGGTCCGCTCTACGGCAAGAAGGACCTCGACGACGACCACCGCTTCGGCTTCGGCATCGTGACCTCCGCGGATGTCTACTACCAGGGTGTCCTGGAGACGGTGGCCAAGGTCCGGGACCGCATCGGCAACCGTCCGCTCTACATCTCCGTGGACATCGACGTCTTGGACCCCGCGCACGCGCCGGGTACGGGCACGCCGGAGGCCGGCGGCATCACCAGCCGTGAACTGCTGGAGATCATCCGCGGCTTCCGCGGCATGAACCTCGTCGGTGCGGACATTGTTGAAGTGGCGCCGGCCTACGACCACGCAGAAATCACCGGGGTGGCTGCCAGCCACGTCGCCTACGAGCTGGTTACCCTCATGGCGGACTCCGCCGTCGAAGGCAACAGGTTCGGCGCGGCCAACGGCTACGCCGCCCAGGCCCTCGGGCAGGAGAAGAGGCACCAGGCCGGCTTCGCCGCCGCTGCCCAGTCCGCCGGAATCATCCGACCGGCCGTCGAGGAGTTCTCCAAGTGATCGATTTTGATCCGGGTGCGGCGGCCGCCACCGGCGTCCGCAACGGCGGGGATCTCGTCGTCGAAACCCTCGAAGCGCTGGGCGCCAAGACGGTCTTCGGCATCCCGGGCCAGCACGCGCTGGGCCTCTTTGATGCCATGGGCCGGGGAAACCTGCACTTCGTCTCCTCCCGCGTGGAAAACAATTCCGCGTTCGCGGCCGACGGCTACTCCCGCGCCACGGGCGAAGTGGGCGTGCTGTTCCTGTCCACCGGTCCCGGTGCGCTGACGTCCCTGGCCGGGCTGCAGGAAGCCTATGCCACGGGTGTGCCCATGGTGGTGGTGGCCAGCCAGATTCCGCTGGACGGCCTGGGCGCACGCCGCAAGGGCATGCTGCACCAGCTCGATGACCAGAAGGCCTCGGCCGCCAACGTCACCAAGAGCCAGCGCCTGATCCAGCACGCGTCCGGCATCCCCTCTGCCATCCAGGATGCCTGGACCGAGGCGATTTCCTCCCCGCAGGGACCTGTCTGGCTGGAGATCCCGCAAAACGTGCTCCTGGATCCCATCATGGTCCCGCCGGTTGAAGACGCCCTTGCCGAAGCGGCGGACAACCCGCCGCGTGTGGAACTGGTCCGCGAGGCAGTGAAATGGCTGTCGACGGCGGAACGTCCGGCGATCATCGCCGGCGGCGGGACGCGCCGCGGCCGGGCGGAGAAGTCACTGCTGTCCATCGCGGAAAAGCTGCGCGCACCGGTGATCTGCACTCCCGGCGGCAACGGCGCCTTCCCGTGGAACCACGAGTTGTCGCTGCAGTCCTGGATCGAGGACCGGTACATGACGGACCTGCTCGAGGACGCGGACGTGCTGATTGTCATCGGCTCCTCCCTCGGCGAAGTCACGTCCAACTACTTCACGTTCGAGCCGCGCGGCCGGATCATCCAGATCGACGCCGAACCCCGGGTCCTGGAGTCCAACCGGCCCGGCCTGGGCATCCGTGCCGACGCCGGACAGGCCCTCGCTGCGCTGGACGCCGCGCTGACCGAACCGCACGGGGAACGGGCCGACTGGCACGGCACCTCACCGGAAGCGCTGGTCAAGGAATCCCTGGCCAAGGTCAAGGCCCGGCTGGAGTCCCAGGACCTCGGCAAGGAACTGAAATTCATGGCCGACATCCGGGAAGCCGTCCCCGCGGACATGCAGACCTTCTGGGACATGACCATCTCCGCGTACTGGGCCTGGAGCTGCTGGGACGCCCGCGAGGGGCAGTTCCATTCCGCCCAGGGCGCCGGCGGGCTGGGCTTCGGCTTCCCCGCGGCCATCGGCGGGGCGGTGGGGCTGGAAACCACGGGAAGGTCCGGCCGGTCAGCCCGTGTCCTTGCTGTTTCCGGTGACGGTTCGGCCATGTACTCCATTTCCGAACTGGCCACGGCCAAGCAGCACAACGTCCCGGTCACCTGGCTGATCGTGGACGACGGCGGTTACGGCATCCTGCGCGAATACATGGTGGGCGCCTTCGGCAAGGCCACCGCAACGGAACTGGCCCGGCCCGACTTCGTCAAACTCGCCGAAGCGTTCGGCGTCCCGGCCGCCCGGGTGACCCCGGAGAACGTGGGGGACGCACTGAAGGCGGGCTTCGCCGCGGAGGGGCCCAACGTCGTCGTCGTCGAAACCCTGCTCAAAATGTTCGGCCCCACCCACATGGGCGTCTAAGCAGCAGGCCCCAACCCAGCCAGCACCACCAGACCAGCACCACCACCAGCCAGCACCACCACATAGCGCGAACGTACAGTTGAGGCCCCAAAAGCGGGGGCCTCAACTGTACGTTCGCGCTTGGCGTTTAAGGTGCCGCTTGCCCCGGCCGCATCGGCCGCTCGCTGGTTAGTTTCCCAAAGCAACCATTTTCGGATATAGTTGCTTAGGGCAAGCAAAGGGGTTATTCGCCATGGCAGTCGCACCAGAAACCGCAGCCGATCTCGTGTACCAGATCTTCGACCTCCAGCGGGCTGTCCGCTGCGTCGCCATCTCCAGCACGCGCGGGCAGGACACCGGGGTGGCGCTCCAGGGCGTCCTGCGGTTCGTGGGGGAGGGGGAGTCCCGGGCCACGAAGCTTGCCGCCAGGCTCGGCGTCAGCGCTCCTGTCCTGAGCCGGCATATCGCCGATCTGGAAGAGCAGGGCCTGGTGGTCCGCCGTCCGGATCCTGAGGACGGGCGTGCCCAGCTGGTGGCGCTCTCGGAAGCGGGGGAGGGCAAGCTGCACGAAATAGAACAGCAGCGCACGGCAACGCTTCAGGGCTACCTGCAGGACTGGAGCCAGCTCGACGCCGAGGAGACCGCGAAAATCCTGAAGAAACTTGCTGAATCCCTCAGGGACTCAGCCCGGGCAACGACGGCCGGATCCACCGAAACAATTCCAACCGTTTAAGGAGCTGCACATGGCCAGCCACGCTACAGCCACCGGTCCGTCCCGGGCCCTGTCCACGACACCAACACCGGCACCCTCGCAGCCGTCGGCACCGGCGCCCCAAGCGGCGATGAGCCACCGCCAGATCATGGAGGCCCTCACCGGCCTGCTGGCCGCATTCTTTACCGCCATCATCAGCAGCACCATCGTCGCGAATGCGCTGCCCACCATCATGTCCGAGCTCAAGGGCACCCAGACGGACTTCGCCTGGGTCATCACGGCGGCCCTGCTGGCCAACGCGGCCACCACACCGATCTGGGGAAAGCTCGCCGACCTCTTCGACAAGAAAGTGCTCGTCCAGCTGAGCATTGTGATCTTCGTGGCCGGTTCCGTCATGGCGGGCCTGTCCGAAACAATCCCGCTCCTCTTGACTGCCCGCGTCATCCAGGGTGTCGCCATGGGCGGCCTGACGGCTTTGGCGCAGGCCATCATCGGCTCCATCATCCCGCCCCGCGACCGCGGCAAGTACTCCGGTTACATGGGCGGCGTGATGGCCGTGGGTACCGCCGGCGGCCCGCTGCTGGGCGGATTCATCGTGGACAGTCCGCTCGGCTGGCGCTGGACCTTCTTCGTCTGCGTACCGTTGGCCGTCATCGCCCTGATCCTGCTGCAGATCACGCTGAAGCTACCCCACGTCAAACGCCACGCGAAGATCGACTGGCTCGGGTCCATCCTGCTCACCTCCGGCGTCAGCCTGCTCCTGATCTGGGTGTCCTTCGCCGGCAACCCGGACTACTACGACTGGTGGTCCTGGCAGACAGCGGCCATGGTGGGCGGCGGCGTACTGCTCCTGGCCCTCCTGGTCGTCGTCGAATCCAGGGTGGAGCAGCCCATCATCCCGCTCAAGATCATCAGCGAACGCACCACGGCCCTGGCCATCCTGGCCTCCGTCGCAGTGGGCGTCGGCATGTTCGGATCCTCCGCCTTCCTGGGCCAGTACTTCCAGGTGGCCCGCGGGGCCACCCCCACCGAAGCCGGCCTGCTGACACTGCCCATGATCGCCGGCAACCTGATCGGCTCGGTACTGTCCGGCCAGCTGATCAGCCGGACCGGCAAATGGAAGCGCTACCTGATTGCCGGTTCCACCCTGTTGATCGGCGGCCTGGGACTGGCCGGCACCATCGACCACACCACCGAACTCTGGCTCACCGGCGTCTACACCGCAGTCATTGGCCTGGGCCTCGGCCTGCTGATGCAGAACCTCGTGCTGGCGGTGCAGAACACCGTCCGCGCCACGGACATCGGCACTGCCAGCGCCTCCGTGGCATTCTTCCGCTCGGTGGGCGGCGCGATCGGCGTGTCGGTGCTCGGCGCCGTCCTGGCCAACCGTGTCAAGGAACTGGCTGCCGAAGGCCTCGCCGCCGCCGGGATTCCTGTTACGGGCGGATCAGCCGGTGCCAGCATGGACCTTCAGGACATGCCCGCCCCGGTCCGGGACATCATGCGGGCGGCCTACGGCGACGCGACGGCCGAGAATCTTCCTGATCTCCGCGGCCATCGGCATCATTGCCCTGGTTGCCATCCTGTTCATCAAGGAGCAGCCGCTGCGCCGCACCGTGGACATCGTGCCGGCAGCAACCGCGGCCAACGCCGCTGGGAGCAAAGCCCCTGAGGCCAACGCCCCTGTCGCCAATGCCGGGCCGGTCACGGCAGGCGGGTCCGGAATCGTGGACCTGGACCGGGAGTTCATCGAGGTCCTGAGCAGGCAGCGCGCCCAGGAATCCCGGTTCCCCGACGCCGCACGCCTGGACCGGGACGTTACTCGCGACGAGCACGGCCTCCGCGGCGGCGACACCCCGGCGGCAGGCAGGGAAGGCTTCCGGGAGCGTTCCCGGACCATGGTGGCGGACCCGCGGCCTGAAGCTGCCGACGTCGTCCCGCTCCTCCTGCAGACCCAGCAGTTGCTGGCGGAGCAGCAGCTCCAGCTGGCAGAGGCATTGCGGGCCGTCCACGAGCAGTCGGCGGAGCAGCGTGAGATCGCTGCCGAACAGTCACGCATCAGCGAGCAGCTCACCACCCTGCGGCGGCAGCTTGCCAAGGAGCGGAAGCTGCAGCGGGCGGCGGCGGACTACATCGCAACGCACGGGCGGCACCGGAGCGAGTAGCAGCAACCACTAACGTCCGACGGCGACGGCGGCTGAGTGCCGCCGTCGCCGTTGCGATGTGGTTGCCATGCCGTCGTCAGGGCTCAGGATTCCCGCTCAGGGTTCCGGGACCGGGGAGGCGACCACCACCACGTTCTTGCCCCAGGGGTCTTCCGTGTAGCAGCTGATGAGGACCAGGCGGTTGGGAAAACCGGTCCAGATGGGACTGTCCTTCAGGCTTGACTTCACGTAGGTGTCCACCGAATCCACCCGGTACCGCATGGTTCCCGTTGCTGTGGTGACTTCCAGGATGTCCCCCGGGGAACTCGATGCGCTGAGCCGGTTGAACGGGGCGTCGCGGCCCTCCCAGCTGTGTCCGAGGATGTAGGTGCTGTTGGTGGACCCGGCGCCGGGCATGCCGAAGTTAGTCACCCAGTAACCGTCCACAGTGATCGGCGGCACGATCGCCTGGGATTCCAGTTCCTCCGGCGCCGGGGTGAGCGGATGGATGGTGACGTCCAGCCCTGCAGAGGGATACACGATCCGGGTGGGCGCCGCGGCCGGTGGATAGTTCGGAACGGCCGGCGTGGGCTGCTGTGCCGCGGGCGCCGCAGCCGGTGATTTCCTGCCCGCCTCGGCCGCCGAGCCCTTGCCGCTCCAGGCGAACGTATCCGGCGGGACGGCATTCCCCGGGATGGCGGACCGTGAATACGGAGCAGCTTCCAGATGGAGTCCGGTCCCGCCGGAGGAGTTCCCGGCGCTCAGTATGCCCGGCAGGAACGTCAGGGCGAAGAAGGCCGCAACGCCGGCGAGCAGCAACAGCCGGTCGCCACGGTTAAGTGACAGGCGTTTCAGGAAGGGCAGCTTGCGGGCAAGATGGCTGAGCCGCCAGCCTGCGGCGGATTGGCGCCCGCCGGCAGCGGGGGCAGGGGTAGCGGCGGGGGATTGGCTCTCGCCCGCCTCCGGGGCAGCGGTCCGGCTGCCGAGGGGCGGGCTGTCTGCGGGCTTGTTGCCGGGGAAGGACATCTGAACTCCTCCAGGGAGAGTGGTATGGACGGGCATCGAACCGCGATGGCGGATGCCCGTCCTCACCGCAGGATCGGCCCTATTTGGATCCGGGCGCGTCCTGCAGGCGTCCCCGATGCCTCAGGGCAATCAGCCCCGTCGCCCCGAGGAGCGCTGTCAGACCGCCGAACCAGGCCGGCATTCCGGCGTCGGGCTGGCTTCCGGCCGCAGTCTGGGCGTTAAAACCCCGGTTGACCACGGGTACCGCTGCCGCCGCCCCGACCGGTGCCGCTGCAGCACCTGTTGGAACCTGTGCCGGCGGAGCCACTGCTGGTGGCGTTACTTCCGGTGGTGTCACTTCCGGAGGTGTTACCACCGGCGGGACTACGACGGGCGGTACAACGACCGGCGGCTTCTCTTCCTCTTCCTCTGCGACGCAACCACCGGCCGGGACCGGGTAGATGTCGGCGCGGCCGTTGTGTCCGTCCTTGTGGCCGTTCCACCAGGCCTTTTCCGGAATCGTGATGACAACGTACGGGTTCTTCTCGGATCCCGTGGCGTGGCAGATCGTGATCTTGTCCGGACCGTGGCCCGAGTCGTCGTCGTCATCATCATCCTTGCCGCCCGGGCAACCGTACGCCGGCGCCGGAATCAGGTCGCCTTCATGCGAAGCATGGCCGCCGTTCCCGTTGAGCGCGTTTTCGCTGACGGTGATGTGGGCATACGGGTTCGATTCCGAGCCCGTTGCGTGGCAAATAGTGACTTTTTTGTCGTTGTCATCGCCCTTGTCGCCGGCATTTGCCGGAGCCGTGACGCCTATTAACGCAATGCCGGCAACTCCGGCAGTTGCGAGGATTCTCTTCATGGGATTCTCCATCTGGATCATTTTGGACTGACCAGACTGCGGGAACGGGAGGCCCATGGAGGAGCCGACCGTTGTTCGTAGATGCCCAGATCACCTGCGACTCTCCTGCAGAGTTGTCAACTATCTGACCACTTCACGCTAAGCCTCAAACACTGCGTAATCGCGAGTGGCCGGTACTTGACTGGGCACTCGTTTTTCACAGCCAATCCCCTTTGAACCGAGGGGTGACACCCGTTTCTCCCGTAACAGGGTGCACGTGTGCACGCTGCAGTGGCACTGCGACTGCGACTGCGCCTGCGACTGCGCCTGCGACTGCGACTGCGACCGCGACTGCGCCTGGGGCTGCAGCGGCGCTGCGGCCCCTGCAAACCGGCCGACGAGACGGCCCTTGGCCGGTACGCCGTTCGGATGATATTTCCCGGGCATTGTTTCGCCGAGGCAACGAATTTCGTAGAGTGGGAAGGCTGAGAGTGTCAGTCCCCGCTGGTATTACTTTCTGGCATACACTTCGCGCACTTTCCAAAGGACTCCCGGGCATGCTTGTCACCCTCATACGGCGCTATTCCAAGCCGTATTTGCCGTATATCGCGGCAGTCATTCTTTTCCAGCTGGCATCCACCATCGCTGCCCTCTACCTGCCCAGCCTGAACGCCCAGATCATCGATGAGGGCGTCTCCCGCGGCGACACCGACTACATCTGGAGGACGGGCCGGCTGATGCTCGGCGTTGCGCTGGTCCAGGTGGCCACCGCCATCACCGGCGTCTACTTCGGTTCCAAGGCAGCCATGGCATTCGGCCGGGACCTCCGCCGCGGTGTCTTCCGCAAAGTGACCAGCTTTTCGGCCAAGGACGTCAACGTTTTCGGCGCGCCCACCCTGATCACGCGCGGCACGAACGATGTCCAGCAGGTGCAGATGCTCGTGCTGATGGGCCTGAACTTCATGGTGGCAACGCCCATCATGTGCATCGGCGGCATCATCATGGCCCTGCGCGAGGACCTGAGCCTGTCCTGGCTGGTCTGGGTTTCCGTCCCCGTCCTGATTGCCGTGGTGGGTTACCTGGTGGTCCGCCTGATGCCGCTCTTCCGCTCCATGCAGACGAAAATCGACCGCATCAACGGCATTCTCCGCGAGCAGATCATCGGCATCCGCGTGGTCCGGGCCTTCGTCCGTGAACCGCACGAGACGGAGCGCTTCGGCGAAGCCAACCGCGATCTCACCGACGTCTCGCTGAAGATTGGCTCCCTGTTCGTCCTCATGTTCCCGGCCATCGGCATGATCCTGCACGTCTCCACCGCAGCCGTGCTGTGGTTCGGCGGCCAGCGCGTGGATGCGGGGGACATGCAGGTGGGCTCGCTGACCGCCTTCCTGCAGTATCTGCTGCAGATCCTCATGGCGGTCATGATGGGCACATTCATGGCCATGATGATTCCGCGGGCCTCGGTCTGCGCGGACCGCATCGGTGACGTGCTCGACGTCGAGCCCTCCATCCATGAGCCGGCCGTGCCCGTCGCGCCCGCCCGGCGGACGGGACGCGTGGAGTACCGCAACGTCTCCTTCGCCTACCCGGGAGCCGAGGAACCTGTCCTGAGCAACATCAGCTTCACGGCCGAACCCGGCCAGACCGTGGCCATCGTCGGGTCAACCGGTTCGGGCAAGACCAGCCTGCTGTCGCTGCTGCCGCGGCTCTACGACGTCGAGTCGGGTGAAGTACTGCTCGACGGCGTCCCCATCACCAACCTGGAACGCTCCGAAATCACCGGCGGGGTGGCCATGGTGCCGCAGCGGCCGTACCTCTTTTCAGGGACCATCGAGCACAATCTGCGGTTCGGCAAGACGGAGGCCACGGACCAGGAGCTGTGGGACGCCCTCACGGTGGCTCAGGCTGCCGACTTCGTCCGGGACAAGAAAAACGGGCTCGAATCCCGGATCGCCCAGGGCGGCACCAACGTCTCGGGCGGCCAGCGCCAGCGCCTGTGCATCGCAAGGGCCCTGGTGACCCAGCCCAAGGTGTACTTGTTCGACGACTCCTTCTCGGCGCTCGACGTCGCCACGGATGCCCGGCTGCGCCGTGCGCTCAAGGCAAAGACGGCGGACGCCACCGTCATCATTGTGGGCCAGCGCGTGTCCACCATTGCCGATGCCGACCAGATCCTTGTGCTGGACAACGGCCGGATCGTGGACCGGGGAACGCACGATGAACTGCTGCTGAGTTCCACCACCTACCAGGAAATCGTCGAGTCCCAGCTGACCGCGGAGGAAGTGGCATGAGCACCAACGAAAAACTCGCGGCCGGCCAGGACATGGTTCCCGCGGAAGAGGACGATTTCTACGAAGAGGAATACAAGCCCACGGAGGCCGACGGCGACATGTTCGGCGGGACGCCGGCGAAGAAGGCAGAGCACTTCTGGCCCTCCGCCACGCGACTGATGGGCTTGCTGAAACCCGAGGCCGCCGGCATCGCCGTCGTCCTCGCAATGGTGACAGTCGCCGTCGTGCTGAACGTCGTTGCCCCGAAAATCCTGGGGCAGGCCATGGACGTCATCTTCGGGGGAGTGGTGGGCAAGCAACTGCCCTCCGGAGTCAGCAAGGACCAGTTTGTCGACGGTCTGCGCGCCCAGGGCGAGAACAACTTTGCGGACATGATCGCCAAGATGGAACTCGTCCCCGGTGTGGGAATCGACTTCCAGAAGCTGTCGTTCCTGATCAGCGTGGTGCTGGTGATGTACTTCGTGGCGAACATCTTCACGTGGCTGCAGGGCTACGTTTTGAACGTGCTCGTGATGCGGGTGGTCCGCAAACTGCGTGACGACACCGAGAAAAAGCTCAACCGGCTGCCGTTGAACTACTTCGACACCCGCCAGCGTGGCGACACCCTGTCCCGCGTCACCAACGACGTCGACAACATCCAGCAGGCGCTGCAGCAGGCCTTCGCGCAACTTCTCAGTTCCGCGCTGACGGTGCTCGGCATCGTGATCATGATGTTCGTTGTGTCGTGGCAGCTGGCCCTCATCGCCCTGGTCGCCCTCCCGCTGTCCGGCGTGGCCGCCGGCATCATCGGCTCGCGCAGCCAGAAGCTGTTCGCCGCGCAATGGAAGAACACCGGCCAGCTCAACGGCCAGATCGAGGAATCGTTCTCCGGCCACGACCTCGTGCGGGTCTTCGGCCGCGACGCGGACATCCTGGCAAGCTTCGACGAACGCAACGAAGCCCTTTACAAGGCCAGCTTCGGAGCCCAGTTCGTCTCCGGCATGATCATGCCGGTCATGCAGTTCGTCTCCTACCTCAGCTACGTGGGCATCGCGGTGGTCGGCGGGTTGCGGGTGGCTTCCGGCGGTATGAGCCTGGGTGACGCCACCGCCTTCATCCAGTACTCGCGGGAGTTCACGCAGCCGCTGGGCCAGATGGCAGGCATGGCCAACATGCTGCAGTCCGGCGTTGCCTCGGCGGAACGCGTCTTCGAATTCCTGGATGCGGACGAACAGGATGCCGAAACCGCCACCGAGCACCTGCCCGCCAAGACCGACGGCCACGTCGATTTCAGGCACGTGACGTTCAGCTACTCGGCGGACAAGCCCTTGATCGAGGACCTTTCGTTCACCGCGGAGCCGGGTCACACCGTGGCCATCGTCGGACCCACCGGCGCAGGCAAGACCACCCTGGTCAACCTTGTGATGCGGTTCTACGAGCTCAGTTCGGGAAGCATCACGCTGGACGGCGTGGACATCACGCACCTGAGCCGTTCCGAGCTGCGCGCCAAGGTGGGCATGGTGCTGCAGGACGCATGGCTGTTCGGCGGCAGCATCTACGACAACATCAAATACGGAAACCTCAACGCCACCGAGGACCAGGTCATGGAGGCCGCCCGGGCAGCGTTCGTCGACCGGTTCGTCCGGGCACTGCCGGACGGCTACAACACCGTCATCGATGAGGAAGGCAACAACGTCAGCGCAGGTGAGAAGCAGCTCATCACCATCGCACGGGCTTTTGTGGCCAACCCGTCCCTGCTCATCCTGGACGAGGCAACCAGCTCCGTGGACACCCGCACGGAAGTCCTGGTCCAGAAAGCCATGGCAGCACTGAGGACGGACCGCACCAGCTTTGTGATTGCGCACCGCCTGTCCACCATCCGCGACGCCGACACCATCCTGGTCATGGAGGCCGGGCGGATCGTGGAACAGGGCAACCACCATGACCTGCTCGAACTCAAGGGCGCCTACCACCGGCTCTACATGTCCCAGTTCGCCGGCGAGGACGCGGGCGCCGCTTTGGCGGATTCCGCGGACAACACGACGGCGGTCCGAAGCTGAGCGCCGCCGCCCGGACCGTGACAGGCGGCCGGCGCATCGAGGTCCAGGTGCCCATGCGCTGGGGAGACATGGATGCCTACGGTCATGTCAACAATGTGCAGATCGTGCGGATCCTGGAGGAAGCCCGCATCGCGGCCTTCGGACCGCCCCGCGGCGCCGGCCTGCCCGGCATCGAGCCGCAGGTGTCCCTCTTCAACGACGTGGCAGAGGGCACCATGGCTTTGGTGGTGGAGCACAAGATCCGGTACGTCAGGACGCTCGACTACCGGAATGTTCCGGCGGTGGTCCAGCTGTGGATCGGTGCCGTCAAAGGTGCCAGCTTCGACATCCACTACCTGCTGCAGGACCCGGTGACCAGGGAGGACTGCGTCAAGGCCACCACGCATCTGGCCTTCGTGGATGAGGCTACCGGCAGGGTGCTGCGGCTGACCCCGGAACAGAAGGAGCGCCTGGCCCCGTACACGGCCTGAGCCCAAAGCCCCTACCTTGGGGCGGGGCGGCGTCCCTATGATCGTCACTACAGGGGCGCCAGGACAACGCACCAAGTCCACCAACCGATCCAGTCCAACAACGCACCAAGTCCAACAACGCAACAAATCCACGAGCAAGGGAGCATCGGCCATGGCCACTCAGAAAAAGAAGAAGAAGTCCTGGAAGGAAATGCCGCCGCTCGCACGGTTCGGGACCCTGGTGGCGGCGGCCGTGCAACTCTCCCTCCTGATCGCGGCCCAGCGGGACATTTCCCGGCGGCCCGCGGAGCAGATCCGCGGCAGCAAGGCGTTGTGGCGTGCGGTCACGCTGATCAACTTCGTCGGTCCGGGGAGCTACTTCGCGTTCGGACGCAAGAACCTGCCCGCCAGCGCTAAGCGCTGACGTCCCGGATCAACCGCGACCGCGCCGTCAGCGCGACCGCGCCGCGCCGCGCCGCAGCGCGGCTTAGCTCGGTTTACGTCCTCGAGTCGTTGCTCAGCCACGACTCGAGGTAGATGCGGTTTGAACTCTCGCCATGTCGTGCGTGTTGCAAAGAGGATTCATGAGATCGGTCGTACTGTCGGGCCATGATCGAATCTGGCGGCGGGACGTGGCGGCTGCACTTCGCACAGGACTCCGGCCCAGCTGGGGATGACGGTCTCCTGGCCCGCGTTGGCCGGCAGGGTGTGCGCCTCGATGCGGGGCGCCCGTTCTTCCTGGATCGCGAGGGCGTGCCGCATGACGCGGGCAACAAGTTCTTTGCCAGCGGACGGATGCGGAATCTGACGGCGGGAACGAACCGAAAGTACGCATTTTCCCTTCGGACCTGGTTCAACTTCCTCCAGACGCGGAGCAAGGAGTGGACAGGGGCGTCCGAGAGCGATCTATTCGACTATCGCTTCTGGAGGACCTCAGCTTTGGAGAATCCGCGTCGTATTTCTGGCGCGACATGGCAAGGCGACCTTGCCGCAATCCTTGCTTTCCACGACTGGGCATCAGACCGGCTAGGCGCCGACCGTCTGCTTCCGGCGGCTCAAAAGCAAGCGTGGGCAGGGAACCGGGCTGCGGTGCGCGACCCCCGCGCCAGAGCCTCGGCGATCCGTGCAGCGGACGTCAAATGGCTCTCTCCTGGGGCGTTCCGCCTGTGGCGCGACGTCGGTATTCACGGACGGGAGCCCAGCGGGGCGGAGAAAACGCGCTGGAGGCCGCGGTCTCAGACGCGGGATGCGGCATTCGTTGACGGCCTCTACGGGACCGGGCTGCGCATACAGGAGCTCGCTTCGATATGCCTCATCGAGCTCCCGGCCGACGGAGCCGCGAAAGCCTACGCCACGGCTCGTCTGGCGGGCAGCTGCGCAAAGGGCGGCCGGAGCCGGCGGTACTGGGTGGGACGCGAGGCGCTCGACGGCATGTGGAACTACGTCCAGACCGACCGGGCCGCCGCGATCCGCCGCGGCCTCGAGAGCGGGCTGTACCAAAACCGGGCCGGCCGGCGGATTGTCCAAGGAGTAACCGACCGTGGCTTGGTACGGATTGCGGAGCCGGGTGGAAGTACCATGCACGCGAACCTGAATGACCTGTCCCCGGCGGACCGGAGCCTGCTGTTCGTCGAAGGACCGGACGGTCTTGAACCGCTGGCGCTGTGGCTGAACGAGGATGGCTTGCCGCGGGCGAAGCGCGCCTGGTACAAGTCATTCGCTTTGGCCAACAAACGTGTGCGCAAGGCCGGAATCGACCGGCTCGAATGCCATCCCCATATGCTCCGGCACAGCTTCGCGCTGAGGTGGTACGCCGTCGGACGGCTGGTGTGGGAACGCCGGCGGGCAGTGACCGGGTCGGACCGTCTGGAGGACTTCCGGGAACAGTTCGGCGACACATGGTCGCTGGTGCAGACGATGCTCGGCCATTCGGATGTAAACACCACCAGGAATATCTATCTTGAGCCTTTCATCGGGTTGGATGTGGAGTTCCTATTGGCGCACAGCGGGGACGAGCTCAGCCAGGACGGGGTCCTTGCATTCCTGCGCTCCGATCCACGGGTTCGTCTGCTCGATCCGGGGGACGGCACGTGACGGGGCGGGCGGCATCCCTGCCCCCGTCCGGCTACTCAACCCCTCAGACGCTCTTCCTTGACGGCGACGCTCCGGTGGTGCGGGTCTATCCGGAGCGGGGACGGAAGCCTCGTGATTTCCACTTCGGAAGGCTCGGGCTCTCCCCGGTCCTGACCGGGGAACTCGCCGCCGGTTTCGCGCGGGCGACGGGACCCGCGGGGACGAGGCGGACGATTCCGTCCGCCGACGGGCTCTTCGAAAACCTGCGTACCTTCGCGAACCTCATCCTGTCCAGGCCAAAACCGGCCGCATGCGTGGGCGAGCTGCGGGCCGGATATGTCCTAGAGCTGCGGATGCTGGGCACACGGGAAGGGAACGCCGTCGTGCTTGCCCTCAGGACGGCGCTTCGGGGCGTCGGCGTCCCGAACGAGTTCCGCGATGCCCTCTACACCCCGGTCCATGCGGCACAACCCCGTGCCGCCATCGAGGCCTACACCGAGGCTGAGTTCCGCCAGGTCCGGCGGGCGGCCCGGCGCAGTGTCCGCGCGGCGGTAACGCGTGTCCGTGCTGCCCGCGCCGTGGCCGACCGATACCTCTCCGGGGACCCCCGGCCGGGCGAGGCCTGTTTCCGGGAAGGAACGAGAGCAGCGAAGCTGGCATATGTCGCAGTTCACGGAGGCCTCCCACGACGCGCAAGCGGCAAGGTGCGGTACTCCTCTTGCGCGGACCTGGTCTCGGAGCTGCACCCTCTGAGGCACGAAGCCGAGGCCATGGCCATGCTGATGATGTGCATGACGGGCCTGAATGCGTCGACGGTACTGGGAATGAGCGCCGAGCATTCCGTGTCAACCGCCCCCGGTGAGCTTCCTGCCCTGGTCACACGTGGCAGCAAACCGCGGCGCGGACCGCTGCGGTCCGAGATGGACCTGACCCTCTCCGCCCGGCGGAAACCGCTGGTGGACCGGGACGACTACGGCTCGGCCCACGGCGTTTACGAGATCGCCCTCGAGCTCGGCCGTGACGCCAGACAGTACCTCGCCTATCCCGATCTGATCGTCTACCACTCCTTCAGTTATCGGTTGGGAACCCCAGGGAGCCTGGGCTACCGCACCCCTGCTGTGGGCCTGTTCGGACCGCTGGAGGGCTTTCCAGACGGGGACGGCATTCCCCAACGCGTGGATTCTCGTCGGCTCCGGCGGACGTTCCTTGAACTCCACCAGCGCCCGGTGGCCCAGGCCAGCGCCACGCTTGCCTCTGTCTACCTCGTTCGGGACCGGACGTCCCTCAGTAGCTATCAGGACGTCGTGGCAGGAGCGCTCAAAGGCGAGGTCGAGAGGATCCGCGCTGAGAACCTGGACCGCACCCTCAGCGATGCAGACTGCCACGCGGCTCTTGACGACCCGGCACAGGTGGCGGAGAGGTTCGGACTCAGCGAGGAGATTCTTGGGAAAGTGCTCGCCGGGAAACTGGACACGGTCGGATCCGCCTGCGTGGACAACGAGCACAGCCCCTACAGCGAGCAAGGGCGGCCGTGCACGGCATCGTTCCTCCTTTGCCTCACGTGCCCGTGCTCGCGTTCCGAGCCCAGGCACGTGCCGGTCCAGGCCCTGATGCTCACTGAGCTCAGGCGACGACGCACCGAGATGACGCCGTCCGAGTGGGACCGGCGTTTCGCACCAGCAGCCACTCGGCTCGACGACGTTCTCCAGCTCCAGCGCGCAGATGTCCCGGCGGAGGCCGGGCGAGCATCCGTCGAAGACACCAGCCTTGTCCGAGCCCTCCTTGAAAGTGAGTTGGAGATCCCATGAGCATCCACGCCATCGACGTTGCCCGGCCGGCACCGGTGTCAGGCACCCCTGTCCTGCTAGGCCGACCGATCCGGCCGGAGATCGCCCTGGAGACCCTGTCACGGTTCGGCGATGACCGTTGGGACCTCACTCCCGGGATCTTCGAGGACCACAGCGACGCCACGAGCATCAACTTCAAACGGCTCCCGCAGCCATGGCGGGACGCGGTCAAAGACTACCTGTGGCAACTGATCAACGAAGACCATCCGCGCGCCCTGCCAGCCGCCCGCGCCGGAGTCCGCTGCTCCCTGCGATCGGTGTCGTTCATGAAGGGCCCTATCGAACGGCTCATCATCTGGGCACTCGAACGCGGACTGGAATCCTTCGCGGAGCTGGAGCCGGCACGCCTCGATGAGTACCTGGCATACCTGGGCGACTCTGGGGTCTCCTACGGTTCCAGACAGCACTCCGTCGCGGAAGTGCGGCGGCTGTGGGCATATCGGGACCTGGTCCCGCCGCGGCTGGCGATGCCGGACGCCCCGCCTTGGGACGATGCTCCCGCCAGGGAACTGCTCGGCGCTCGCTCCGACGTCCAGCCAATCAACCGCACACCCCGTATCGGCGATGCAACCCTGGTCCCCCTGCTGGCATGGGCGATCCGGTTCGTCGAAGAGATCTCAACGGACATCCGACCCAACTTCAGCGAGTTCCGCAGGACCCTCGTGGGCGGACGCGAATACCGGCAGGCAGGTCTTCGACTGTATGAGGCGGAGCGGCATCAGAAGCTGGCACAGGTCCTGGCGCAGCTGCGCGGGGCAGGCCTGGGGCTTCCCGGCCGCGTGCTGACCGACGGGTCACGCGAGATCCGGTGGGCGCACCTCGCACGGCTGACCGGCACGCTGGGGGCGACGCACGCCAAATATGACCGGTCAGTGATCGAAGCCTCGGGCCTTCCAATGGACGACAACGCCTACCTGACCCCCGGCTGCACCGTGACCGTCGACGGAATCCCCTGGCACCCCGGATCCATGAAGTACGATGACGCTCTCGGCTACGCCCGACTGCTCCATACCGCCTGCTACATCGTGATCGCCTACCTCTCGGGCATGCGACCAGGAGGGGTCCTGACCCTAACGGCCGGATGCCTCCACCACGATCCCGACCGGGACGTGTGGACACTCACCGGCACGCGGTGGAAGGGCGCAACCGGACCCCACGGCGGCAAGGCAGAAGAAGGCGCAACGCGTGAGAACCCGTGGGTCGTCCACCCCCTCGTCGCCCAAGCCGTCACCGTCGCCGAAGAACTCGGTAACGGACGCCTCCTCTTCCCCAAGAGCATCCGGCCCAAGGAAAACCGCCCGAAGACCCGCAGGGTATGGGTGCGGCCGGGCCAGGCCCGGACAGCCACGCAAGTCGCGGAGGACATCGTCTCGTTCGCCGAGTGGGTCAACAGCTTCTGCCGCGAGAACCGCCGTCCTGACACCATCCCGGATGACCCCGACGGGCGGATCACCCCCAGCCGCTTCCGCCGAACCCTCGCCTGGCACATTGTTCGCCGGCCCCGTGGCTTGGTCGTCGCCGCGATCCAATACGGGCACATCAACGTCCACGTCACCCAAGGCTACGCCGGAAACTACGCCTCGGGTTTCCCGGACGATCTTTCCTTCGAACAATGGCTCGAACGGATCGACCAGGCGACAGACCTCGAAGCGTACCTCGACACCGGAGGACACCTCAGCGGACCGGCCGCCGGCGAACTGGAACACCGCGTCCGGGGAACCGGCAAGAAATTCGCAGGGAAGGTCCTGCTCACCGGCCGCCAGGCCCGAAAGCTGCTCCAGGACCCACTGCTCCAGGTCTACCCCGGACGCGGCCTGCACTGCGTCTTCGACCGAGCCAAAGCCCGCTGCATCACGGCCACGGACGACGGCCCGGATCTGAGCGGCTGCCAACCAGACTGCTCCAACATCGCCCGAACCGGCCCGGACGTCGAAGAACTACGCGACAGGCTCGCTCGCCTTCCGGAGGACTCGCTGGCCCCTCCGATCCGACACCAGCGCACGACCGCAATAAGAGAGTCCATCCAAAGCATCATCGAAGCCCATCAGGAGGGCACACCATGACGGCGACGGAAAAGGAAAAGGTCCGCCAATGCCTCGAACGCGCTATGGACGACCTCCTGGAAGGCCGCGTGCCCGGCCCCCTCACAGGCCTCCGCCTCGTCGAACTCGCCGGCGTCAAGCGCCACCGGCTCACCCACGACAACCCCGACATCAACGCAAAGTTCCAGGAACGGGCAAGGCAGCTAAACCGGACAAAACCCGAGGTCGAGAGCCTGCGGAAACTCCTGTCCGACGAAAGGGAGCGGAATGCCCGGCTCACCGCTGCCAACCGTGACCTGGAGAAACGGCTCAAAGCCTATGCGACCGCTCTCCTGGACGTGCTCGAGGAAAGAGACTCGCTCCGAGACAGCCACTCCCGTCGAGAGAGGCTCATTCCCATCCCCATGCCCAAGTAGCGCTGGCAAACACGCCGCCCCGCCGCAGGTCGCGGGTTTCCCACCGGGACTGCCCTTATAAAAGGACCTGAGATGGCAGACAGTTGAGGCTTATCCTTCGTGCCTCATCGTCCCTGGAAGACGAAGAAGGCGAGCACCGGCTGAACCGGCGTCCGCCTCTTCCGTCTGCGACTACCGCTATTCAGACGGGCTATTTAGGAGTTGTGGTTCACTGCCGGACGTGGCACCGGGTGGTCCCTGCCACATCTTTATGAAACGCGGCAGGCTCTTGCCTCGCTCTGATTGCGATGACAGGACAGACTCCGGTGATGGTGGCTCCTTCCAGAACTGGACCAGGTGACGCTCAACTGTCGACTCCACGACATGATCAAAGGCGGTGTCGCGGCCGGTGGCGTGAAGCCTGACACGGTAGCTGCCCTTCTCATCGCCCTCCCGTCGAAGACCTCGACAGCCAAATAGATCAGACCCGAAGATACGCCGGTGTAAATCAGAGGAACCATCAGCGGAGTCTCCGGCCGCTCACCGCGCATGGCCACCTGCAGGGCAAATGCAGGGTCTGTCGGAGGAAAGGGCTCTACGACGAAATCCACGAAGTGGTCCGATGCCTTGATCACGAAAGCTGCTGATTGGATCAAACTGCCGCTGCTTCTCATTGGATGTGGACGTGGAACGCGTCTGCCTCAATGACCCGCATGGGAACATATAGGACGCTGTTGAGGACAGGGCCAGCATATGAGTTCTCGGCATCGACTCGGATCCGCAGGGAAGTGTCCAGCCGAGGGTGTCCCGGTTTGGATGGGGCTTTTCCCGCCCGCAAGTGAATCGGTTTGCCGACGCACCCCTGTAAAGCTGCGCTGCATCTGATAAGTTGCGACCAAGGGGTCCGATGATCAGGCCGACCCGTCCGCACACGCCAGCCCGGCGCGTCTCTGGGCAGACGACACCGGATCAGAGCAAAGTGCTGCAAGGGCGGAGAGGTGTCACGTGATTGGCTCGCGAAAGGAAATCTAGGCCGTGTCTGAAAAAGATGACGAGAACCTTCTGAAGGCCAGAAGGGCCGTATCCGCCGTACTTTCGAAACCACCTACCCGCCGTTATGCGGCGTACACCCGCGAGGACGAGGCGCCGGCAATTGCACGCTACGCCGGCCCGCTGCGCATGTATCCTTCGCTGGAGGGGATCCTTCCCTGGGATGGGGGATCAGTTGCCTGCACACGTGAGGGTCTTGAACGTCTCGATGAGGTGATTCGTGATAGGAAGTATCCGGTTGCCGACATCCAGCGGTTTTCACAGGATGTCGCTCTCTACTATGGCGACACAGTCCTTGTCGCGGTCTCCGGTGCGTATTGGATCATCGAACCGGGCAGGTTTCCCAGGGTGCAGATCACGGCCCAGCGGTACATCGACATGTTTGAAATCGCCATGGAGCAGGTCTTGACGGCCCGACCATTTTTGTGCGAAAAGTTCGACCGGCTTGTTCAGTCGCCGGGGATTGGTGGCGGGATTCAGTAGGCCCGCCACCAACCAGAATCCTAGCCTCGATTTTTCATGATGGTCGGTGATGGTCGCTGGTTCGTGCCGGTGTGTTGATCGGCGGGTGTTTTCTGT
>NZ_JARCCY010000041.1:0-42435 GCF_039907775.1 Arthrobacter sp. CC3 | reverse complement strand
TCAATTCAACCAATTCAATACAAAAAATTGGTATCAACAAACTTGGCACACTATTGAGTTCTCAAACAACAGACACACCCGGCACCACCACAACCAGATTTCGGTCGCGGATCGCTCCGGAGCAACTTTCCAAACTTACCCGCTTGCTTCACCCGAGTCAAATCGGCCATCCCGACTCACTTTGCCTGCGGCATTCCGTGTAGTCTTTGCTGGCCAACTCCGGGGAGCAGCGCGGAAATAAACTCTACCACCACTTTTGCGAGGACACAAAGCGGCCCTAAATGTGGGCCGAAAAAGCCCCGGATCCCAAGGATCCGGGGCTTTTTCGAAACACCTGCCGCCGGCGCTAGCTGGCTGGCTTGAAGAAAGCGGCACCCAACGGAGGCAGCGTGACGGTCAACGTCGCCGGTTGGCCGTCCTGCCCCTCGGTCGTGGCGGCGAGCGCACCCTGGTTCAGGACACCGGACCCGCCGTAGCTGGAGTCGTCCGTGTTGAGGACCTCCTGCCAGGCGCCGGCCACAGGAACCCCGAGGGTGTATCCCTGGTGCGGGCCGCCGGAGAAGTTGATGGCGCATACCAGCGGGTTGCCGTCCTTATCCCACCGGATGAACGACAGGACGTTGCGGTCGGCGTCGCCGCCGTTGATCCACTGGAATCCGCCGGGTTCGTTGTCCCGCTCATAGAGTGCGGGGGTCGACGCGTAGAGCTCGTTCAGTTCCTTGGTGAGCAGCTGGACGCCGCGGTGCGCGGGGATTTCAGCCAGGTACCAGTCCAGGCCGTGCTGTTCGGACCATTCAGCTTCCTGGCCGAATTCGGTACCCATGAAGATCAGCTGCTTGCCGGGGTGGGCCCACTGGTACGCGAGGAATGCGCGGAGGTTGGCCAGCTGCTGCCAGCGGTCACCGGGCATCTTCCGGAGCATGGAGCCCTTGCCGTGCACAACTTCGTCGTGGCTGATGGGCAGGAGGAAGTTCTCAGTAAAGGCGTAGACCATCGAGAACGTGACGGTTCCGTGGTGCCACTTGCGGTTTACCGGGTCCTCGGAGGCGTACTTGAGCGAGTCATGCATCCAGCCCATGTTCCATTTCAGGCCGAAGCCCAGGCCGCCAACACTCGTCGGGGCTGTCACCCCGGCGAATGCCGTTGATTCCTCCGCGATCATCACCGCACCAGGGTGGGTCTTGTACACCGTGGCGTTGGCCTCCTGCAGGAAGGAGATCGCTTCAAGGTTCTCGCGGCCGCCATACCTGTTGGGCTGCCACTGCCCTTCTTCACGGGAGTAATCGAGGTACAACATCGACGCCACAGCATCCACCCGGAGGCCGTCGATGTGGAATTCGTCGAGCCAGTAGAGGGCGTTGGAGACCAGGAAGTTGCGGACTTCCGTCCGGCCGAAGTCGAAGATCAGCGTGCCCCAGTCCGGGTGCTCGCCGAGGTTCGGGTCTGCGTGCTCGTACAGGGCCTCGCCGTCGAACTGGGCAAGGGCCCAAGCATCCTTGGGGAAGTGCGCCGGCACCCAGTCCAGCAGGACGCCGATGCCCGCCTGGTGCAGCGCATCCACGAGGAACCTGAATTCGTCCGGGTGGCCGAACCTTGACGTGGGCGCGAAGTAGGACGTGACCTGGTAGCCCCATGACCCGCCAAAGGGGTGTTCGGCCACTGGCATGAACTCCACGTGGGTGAAACCGAGCCACTTGACGTACTCCACCAGTTCCTTGGCCAGCTCGCGGTAGCCGAGTCCGAGGCGCCAGGAGCCAAGGTGGACCTCGTAGACGCTCATGGGCGAATTGTGCGGATCCCGCTCGGCGCGGGCCGTCATCCACTCCTCGTCCTTGAAGGCGTAGGCCGACTCAACCACCCGTGATGCGGTGAGCGGCGGGACTTCGGTTCCGAATGCCAGTGGATCGGCCTTCTCCACCCAGTGGCCCGCTTTGGTCTTGATTTCAAACTTGTAGCACGCCCCTGCTAAAACGCCCGGGATGAAGAGTTCCCAGACCCCCGACGAGCCCAGCGAACGCATCGAGTTCTCCCGGCCGTCCCACGCGTTGAAGTCGCCCTTGACCCTGACAGCCTGTGCATTGGGCGCCCACACGGCGAACGAGACGCCGTCCACGTCGCCGAGGGCAGACTTGTAATGCTGGACGTGCGCGCCCAGCACTTCCCACAGTTTCTCGTGGCGGCCTTCGCCGATCAGGTGCAGGTCCACCTCCCCGACTGTGGGCAGGTAGTGGTACGGATCGTCCGTGGCCTGCGGGGCCACTCCCTCGTAGGTGACTTCCAGACGATAGTCGGGAACATGGCCCGGCTGAAGGGGGTCGAGCACGACGGCCCACACACCGTTGGATTCGTGCGTCATGGGCACCGAGCCCGCGGCGGTCACAACCGACACAGCCGATGCCAGGTGCTTGACGGTGCGGACGGTGACATGGCCGTGGTCGTCAAGGTGTGCGCCCAGGACGGAGTGCGGGGCGTGATATTCGCCTGATGCCACCTTCGAAAGCGTCTCCGGGTCCACTTGAAGAGGCGCGGGCCGATCTGTACGTGCTGAGCCTGTCATTTTGTTACCTTCCGCTGCGGCTGCGGCTGAAGCGCCGGAGCCTGTACTGCTGAGGAGACGCCGTGAAGCATTTACCGGAATGTCCAGCCATCCGGGCCTGTTGCGCAACTCATAGACAACTTCATACAACGCCTTGTCCAGCCACAATGCCACAAACAAGGGCGAGCCGCGGTCAATGGTCCCGGGCGTAATTTCGCCGTACCCCGCCAGGAACGCTTCGGCGCAGTCGTCCACCCACGAGGCGGGGACATGGACGCCTTCCCGCTCGCGTTCGGCGGCACCGGCGGCGTAGTCGAAGGACCGCAGCATGCCGACGACGTCGCGCAGCGGCACGTCCGGAAAGTTGCGTTCCGCGATGGGCCTCAGGGGTTCGCCCTCGAAGTCCAGGATGGCCCAGCGTTCGTGCTCCCCCGGGCGCCCCGGCACCTGCAGGATCTGTCCCAGGTGGAGGTCGCCGTGGATCCGCTGCAGTGCGCCGGCGTTGCTGCCCTCAAGCTGATCGAGCAGGCCGGCCAGGGCGTCGTCATACTGCCCGACGGCGGGGCCTGCTTCCGCCCAGGACTGCCGGACGCGCTGGGCTACTCCGGGGGCGATGTCCTTCCCCGGCGCGGATTCCGACGCAAGGCCGAGCGCCTCGGCCAGCCGCCGGTGCACTGTTGCAGTCGCCACGCCGAGGGCATGTGCTTCGGCGGAGAAGTCCGTGCCGGAACTTGCGGCGTCAACGGCCAGTCGCCAGGCGTCGCGGCCGCCGGCCAGGAACTCATGCGCGACGGCGAGTTCGCCTTGAACGGTCCGCGGCCTATCGTCGCCGCCGCCCAGCGGATCTTGCCACTCCCCCGTGACCCAGCCGAGCGTGGCCGGAACCTCCGACGTCCTTGCCTGCGTCAGGGCAGCGCCGATTTCCACTTCCGGGTTACGTCCTTCGGACAGCACACGGAAGAACTTGACGATCGCCGCAGAGCCGCCGTCGTCCACTATCACCGAACTGTTTGACTGCTCACCGGAGAGGACCTTGACGGTCCCGGTGGCCGTCGGCAGCGGATAGTCGGAAGGCACCAGGTGGCCCACGGCGTTTCCTTCCGCCGAAGTGCCGCCGCTCCGCATCAATTCCAGCCAGGCCGATACGAATACGGGGTCATGGACGCCATCGTAGATCCACCGGCGCCCGCGGGCGTCGCCGCCCTCGCCGACCAGGGCCGCTTCCTTGCCCGGCAGTGGCTCAATCCGGTGGCTGAGCGGGACCTGCACGACGTCGGTGCGGCTGCCGCCGTCGGCCGTGGGATAGGTGACCGCCGCGAGGAACACCTCAATGCCCACCTCGCCGCTGCCGTCGTCCAAGCGCACCCCGCCGACAGGAGACAGCGTGAAGTCGCCTGTCTTGACAGGGAACCAGCGCTGGCGCGGGAGCCAGGCCCGGAGCAGTTCAGAGAGGGAGGGGTTGAGCGTGGATTGGGTCATTTCAGCCTTCGATGGACAGGACCGGTAGGGCCTGGGTAAACGGCGACGCCGGGTTGGAGGCGGCCGAGCGAATCCGCAGCCAGAAGAAATCGTGGCTTCCCAGCGTCAGCGTGAGCCGGCCGTCGTCGCCGATGGCCGGGAACGGCTGGCCACCGAAAACGTCGCGGAGGCCGCGGCCGGCATACTGCGGAATCCGCAATGTGGTGGCCACGGGGTGCTGCGACAGGTTGAAGGCGCATAGTATCGACTCGGCGTCCTCGCCCGCCGCGTTGTCAGGGGCCAGTTCCCGCAGGTAGGCCAGGACGACGTCGTGATCTGCTTCGACATGCTTGAAGGCACCCAGCCCGAACGCGGGGTGGTTCTTCCGGACGCTAAGGATCTGCCGGGTCCATCTCAGCAGCGACCCGGAATGCGCGGCCTCCGCTTCCACATTGGCCATGCCGTAGTTGTACACGAGCGACTGGATGACCGGCAGGTACAGCTTGCCCGGATCAGCGTGCGAGAAGCCCGCGTTGCGGTCCGGGTTCCACTGCATGGGTGTGCGGACGGCGTCGCGGTCTTCGAGCCAGATGTTGTCGCCCATGCCGATTTCATCCCCGTAGTACAGGAAGGGGCTGCCCGGAAGCGAAAGCAGCAGGGCGTTGATCAGCTCGATCTCGGACCGGGAGTTGTCCAGCAGCGGTGCCAGCCGGCGGCGGATACCGATGTTGGCGCGCATGCGGGGGTCCGGCGCATACCAGCCCAGCATGGCCGCGCGTTCGTCGGCGGTGACCATTTCCAGGGTGAGCTCGTCGTGGTTCCGCAGGAACGTGCCCCATTGGGCGCCCTCCGGAATGTCCGGCGTTTCCTTCATCGTCTCGATGATGGGTGCCGCTTTCTGGTCCCGTAGCGCGTAGTAGAGCCGCGGCATGATGGGGAAGTGGAAGGCCATGTGGCATTCGGGTTCCTCTTCGGTCCCGAAGTACTCCACCACCTCGACCGGCGGCTGGTTGGCCTCGGCGATGATGACCCTGCCGGGGTAGTTCTCGTCCACCATTTTCCGCAGTGCCCGCAGGAAATCGTGAGTGGCGGGCAGGTTTTCGCAGTTGGTCCCCTCTTCCTCGAAGAGGTACGGGATGGCGTCCGCGCGGAAGCCGTCAATGCCCTGGTCCAGCCAGAACCGGACGACGTCGAAAAGGGCGTCGATGACCTTGGGGTTCTCAAAGTTCAGGTCAGGCTGGTGGCTGAAGAACCGGTGCCAGAAGAACTGCCGCCGGATGGGATCGAAGGTCCAGTTGGATTCCTCCGTGTCCACGAAGATGATGCGGGCATCCTGGTACTTCTCGTCCGTGTCGCTCCAGACATAGAAGTCACCGAAGGGCCCGTCGGGGTCCTTGCGGGACTCCTGGAACCACGGGTGCTGGTCCGACGTGTGGTTCAGCGGCAGGTCGATAATCACACGGACGCCGCGGGCGTGGGCTTCGGCAACCAGCCGCTTGAAGTCGCTGATGGTGCCGAATTCGTCCAGGACCGAGTTGTAGTCCGAGATGTCATAGCCGCCGTCGCGGAGCGGAGACTGGAAGAACGGCGGCAGCCACAGGCAGTCGACGCCGAGCCACTGGAGGTAGTCCAGTTTCTCGATGAGCCCGTGGAAGTCGCCGGAACCGTCACCGTTTCCGTCAGCAAAGCCGCGGACCAGGACTTCGTAGAACACTGCTTTGCGGTACCACAGGGGATCGTGTTGCAGGCCGGGGGCGTTGAGTTCGAACGTGCCCTTGGGGGTGAAATGCTGGCTCGGGTTCTGCGGACTGAAACTCACGTATGCTACCTCCGGATGTTCAGGATGTGTGCCGGCTCCACGTGGGCATCAAGCCGCACGTAGTTGTATTCGCCCCATTCCCAGCTCTCGCCGGTCAGCAAATCATCCACCCTGAAGCCGCCGTTGTGCGTCAGGTCCGCCGGGTCGAGTTCGAGTGCCGCCAGATCCAGGGAGACGGTGCTCTCGCGGGTGCTGTGCGGATCCACGTTCACCACGATGATCAGGGTGTCCTTGGTGCCGTCCGGCAGCGTCTTGTGCTTTGAGTAGACAATCGTGGCGTCGTCGGTGCTGTGGTGCAGCGTCAGGTTCTGCAAGTCCCCCAGCGCCGGGTGGGTGTGGCGGATTTCATTGAGCCTGGTCAGGTACGGGGCGAGGGTCCGGCCGGATTCGGCAGCGGCGTCCCAGTCCCGTGCCTTGTATTCGAATTTTTCGTTGTCGATGTATTCCTCGGCGCCGGGCCGGGCCACATGTTCGTAGAGTTCGTAGCCGGCATAGACGCCCCACAGCGGGCTGGCTGTCGCTGCGAGCGCGGCACGGATCTTGAAGGCGGCCGGACCGCCGAACTGAAGGTACTCGGTAAGGATGTCCGGGGTGTTCACGAAGAAGTTCGGACGGAAATAGGCCGGGGACTTCTGGCTGACCTCGGTGAAGTACTCCTCCAGTTCCTTCTTGGTGTTCCGCCAGGTGAAGTACGTGTAGGACTGCTGGAAACCGGCACGTCCCAAGGCATGCATCATGGCCGGGCGGGTGAAAGCCTCGGCGAGGAAAACGACGTCGGGGTGCTTCTTGTTGACCTTGGCGATCAGCCACTCCCAGAACCACACCGGCTTGGTGTGCGGGTTGTCCACGCGGAAGATCTTGACGCCATGGCTGACCCAGAGCAGCACGACCCGGAGGATTTCCTTGGACAGGCCTTCGGGATCGTTGTCGAAGTTCAGCGGGAAGATGTCCTGGTATTTCTTCGGCGGGTTCTCCGCGTAGGCAATGCTGCCGTCCACGCGCGTCGTGAACCATTCCGGGTTCGACGTCACCCAGGGGTGGTCCGGAGCCGCCTGAAGCGCCAGGTCCAGGGCAACCTCAAGGCCGAGCTCCCGGGCCCGGGCCACAAACGAATCGAAGTCCTCGAACGTGCCGAGGTCCGGATGGATGGCGTCATGTCCGCCCTCCTTGGCACCGATGGCCCAGGGGGAGCCGGGATCGTGCGGTCCGGCGATAAGCGTGTTGTTGGGCCCCTTGCGGTGCTGGATGCCGATCGGGTGGATGGGCGGCATGTAGATGACGTCGAAGCCCATTTCAGCGACGGCGTCGAGCCGCTTGGCTGCCGTCTGGAAGGTGCCGGACTGCCACTCGCCGGTTGCGTGGTTGCGGACGGCTCCCTCCGAACGGGGGAAGAATTCGTACCAGGCCCCGCGGCCGGCCAGATCGCGTTCCACCAGGAGGGGGAAGCGCTCCGAAACCGTGACGAGTTCACGGATGGGCTGGCGGGCGACGACGTCCGTCACCTCTGTTCCGAACCCGGCGGCGAGCCGCTCCTCAGGGGACAGCGAGGTGTCGGACAGGACGACGACGGCGGTCCGGAGCGTCCGCCTGTCGGCGGAGGGGCGGGCCGGGTCTTCCGCGGCCTGGGACAGCAGTGCCGCGCCTTCGGCCAGCATCAGTTCGACGTCGATGCCCGCCTCGACCTTGACCTCGGCGTTGTGGTGCCAGGTCCCGTACCGGTCATGCCAGGCTTCAATGGCGAACGACCAGTTGCCCGTGGCGGCAGGCGTGATGATGCCCTCCCAGCGGTCCGTGCCCTTTCCGCGGTCACCGCGCGGCGGGGCCAGCCTGACACGCTGGCGTTCCTTGCCCTTCGGATCGAACAGCACCGCGCTGACGCCGAGCTGGTCGTGTCCTTCGCGGAATACGGTCGCTCCTACGACGAGCCCTTCACCCGGCAGCGCCTTCGCCGGAAACGTCCCTCCGTCCACGACGGGCTGCACGGCAGTGATCGGGAACCGGCCAAAACGCAGGCCTTCCGTGATCAGGGCCTTAGGCTTTTTGCTGGATCCGGCACTGGTTCGCGTATTAGTCGTCACAAACTCGACGTTATCGAGAAATCCCCCGTTTTGCTAAGGGAACTTCCGTTTTTCTCCGAGCAATCCGTCATTTACCTAAAAGAAACCAAAACCTGTTCCTGCGGCCCATCTTGTCCGTTAGTGTGACGCAGGTGAAGGCTATCCGCAGATTTACTGTCCGAACCGTACTTCCGGAATCTATCCGGCCGCTGGCCCGATTGGCCACTAACCTGCGGTGGTCGTGGCACCGCCCCACCAGGGAGCTTTTTGAGGGACTGAACCCCGCAATTTGGGACGAGAGCGCCCATGATCCCGTAAGTTTCCTCGGCTTGGTGAGCCGCGAGGAGCTGCAGCGGCTGGCCGCGGACCAGGACGTCGTCCGGCGCGTGCACGCTGCCGCTGAAGACCTGGACCGTTACCTGGACCAGCCCCGCTGGTACCAGGGCTTGGGTGATGATGCCCCGTCCTGTATCGCCTACTTCTCACCGGAATTCGGAATCACCGAAGTTTTGCCGCAATATTCCGGCGGCCTGGGAATTCTGGCGGGCGACCACCTTAAGGCTGCATCGGACCTCGGCGTGCCGCTCATCGGCGTCGGCCTGCTTTACCAGGCAGGCTATTTCAAGCAGTCCCTGTCCAGGGACGCGTGGCAGCAGGAAACGTACCCGGTCCTCGACCCGGACGGCCTCCCGCTGACACTCCTCCGGGAGGACGCCCCCGACGGCAACGGCAAACCCATCCAGATCTCGCTGCCGCTCCCCCACGGCCGCCGGCTGCTGGCACACATCTGGCGTGCCGACGTCGGGCGTGTCCCGCTGTTGCTGCTCGATTCAAACGTGCCGGGCAACGACGACGCCGCCCGCGGCATCACCGACCGGCTCTATGGCGGCGGCGGTGACCACCGCCTCCAGCAGGAGCTGCTGCTGGGCATGGGCGGAGTGAAGGCGCTGCGCGTTTACCAGCGCCTGACGGGGTGCGCGGCACCGGAGGTGTTCCACACCAACGAGGGCCACGCCGGTTTCCTCGGCGTTGAGCGCATCCAGGAACTAATGTCGTCGGACAGCCCGCTGACCTGGGAGGAAGCCCTCGCGGCGGGCCGTGCCTCCACGGTCTTCACGACGCACACTCCGGTCCCGGCAGGCATCGACCGGTTCGAGGTGTCCCAGATCCAGCACTTCTTCGAGGCCGGACTGGCTCCCGACGTTCCGGTGTCCCGGATCCTGGACTTGGGCCGCGAGAACTTTGCAGACGGCAATCCCGCAGTGTTCAACATGGCCGTGATGGGGTTGCGGCTGGCACAGCGGGCCAACGGTGTGGCGAAGCTCCACGGCGTGGTGTCCCGCGGGATGTTCTCGGCCCTCTGGCCGGGATTCGACCACTCGGAAGTTCCCATCACCTCCGTGACCAACGGAGTGCACGTCCCCACCTGGGTGGACAGCCGTGTCTCCAAGCTGGCCCGTGACCAGTTCGGTGCCGAGGCGGAAGCCACGGGCCGCTGGGACCTCGCCTACAACGTCAGCGACGAGGACGTCTGGGCGCTCCGCCGGGAAATGCGGGTCTCGCTCGTGGAGGACGTCCGCAAGCGCCTTCGCGCGGCGTGGAAGAAGCGCGGGGCGGCAGACGCCGAGCTCGGCTGGACCGACTCCGTGCTGGACCCGGACATCCTCACCATCGGCTTCGCCCGGCGTGTGCCCACGTACAAGCGGCTTACCTTGATGCTCCGGGAACCCGCCCGGCTCAAGGCCCTGCTGCTGCACGAGACACACCCGATCCAGCTCGTGATTGCCGGCAAGTCCCACCCCGCGGACGATGCCGGCAAGAAGATGATCCAGGACCTGGTCCGGTTCACCGACGATCCCGAGGTGCGCCACCGGATCGCGTTCCTGCCCAACTACGACATCGCCATGGCGCGCACGCTCTTCCCCGGCTGCGACGTGTGGCTGAACAATCCGCTGCGCCCGCTGGAAGCCTGCGGCACCTCCGGCATGAAGGCTGCCATCAACGGTTCGCTGAACCTTTCGGTGCTGGACGGCTGGTGGGATGAGATGTACGACGGCGAAAACGGCTGGGCCATCCCCACTGCCAACAACAACGCGTCGCCCGAGGAACGGGATGACATCGAAGCGGCGGCGCTGTACGAGCTGCTCGAAACGCAGGTGGCTCCGCGGTTTTACGGACTCACCGTGTCCGACGGTGCCGGAGCGGCAGGGCCTTCGGAGCCCGGACCGCAGAAGGTGCCGACGCACTGGGTATCGATGATCAAGCACACCATGGCGCACCTGGGCCCGGCGGTCTCCGCCGAGCGGATGCTCCACGACTACGTGAACATCCTGTACCGCCCCGCGGCGATCGCCGGGCGCCGGGCCGTCGCGGACAATTTCGCCCAGTCGAAGTCCCTGGCGGCCTGGACGTCACAGATCCGTGCCGCGTGGCCCCAGATCCAGGTGGAGCACGTCGACTCGGTTGGCGTGTCCGAGGACCCACAGATCGGCGACACCCTGCAGGTGAACGCCTACATCGCGCTTCACAACCTCGATCCGGACGACGTCGCCGTGGAGGTTGCATTCGGCCGCGCCGAGGAAAGCGACGAACTGGCCGACGTCACGGTGGCGGACCTGGTGCCCAAGGAGGACCTCGGCAAGGGGCGCTTCCTCTTCAGCGGTTCGCTGCTGATCGACCGGTCAGGGTCCTTCGGCTACACGGTGCGCGTCCTGCCCAAGCATCCGGCCCTCGCGTCGCGGGCGGAACTTGGACTCATCGTCAACGCCTGATCCGCCGTCGACCGTAACGCTCCCTCACTCAGTTCACAGTGAGGGAGCGTTACGTCTTTAACAGCGAAAGGTGAGAGAGGGTCCGGTTTTACGCGACGGGAAGTGAGGGAGGATCCTGGTATCCGGTTAGAGGCAGACGGTGATCACGGACAGGCTCTTGCCCGCATAGCTCTCCGCGTCCTGCAGGATTTCGCAGATGATGCCGAACGACCGGTCCGAGCGGAAGACGGCGGGCACCTGCCAGATGAACGTCAGCGGCTCCTTGCCATCGTCCGTGACCGTGTCCGCGAAGTCGTGCAGCGAATCGTTGAGTGCATCAAGGTTGACTCCGTAGTGTTCCGGGAAATCCAGGATTTCCCCGAACGTCTGCAGCACTGCTTTCTTGGTATCGGCGGCGGGGATCACCAGGACCCGGCGGCCGGCGTCGGACGCCTGGTCGCGGAGCTCATCAATGGTCCAGGTATCAGCGGAGTAAATCTTCATTCGTGCCTCTATTTGCCTTCCAGAATATGAAAAAACGAATCGTAGTGGTCCGGCGTGTAGTACTTATCGCCGCTTTCACCCACCACGATCCGGCGGGCGCCCCGGTCCGATTCGCCGGGGGTCCTGACCGTGAATTCCTTGTAGTAGCCGCTCGGCTTCCGGGGCAGCAGCCGCTCAAAGTTGCTGAAGACCGCGCCGTCACGCGAATACGGGTACGGCCCGCCGCGGGCAATCAGGGCCAGCGTCTCCCGCGCCTCCGGCGGCAGGCTGGACGCCGGCACGGCTTCCAGGCCGGAACCGTCGACGGCGGGCGCGGACGCCGCCGTCGAACGCACAGGCGCGGACGCCGCCGTCGAGCCCGCGGGAACGGGCGGGCTGACCGGGCCCTCCTGCGTGCTGGATAGCACCATGCCCAGGCCGACCACCAGCACCAGGACCGCGGCCAGCGCCAGGAGCCTCCCGATCCCCCTCATGACGTCCCCATCTGCTGAACCCTACGTGCGGTAGATGCTGATGGTGTTGGACTGCGCCACGTCGCGTTCGCCGGCGGCTACCCTGACCCCTTGACGGCGGTCATGGAGTTCGGAGGTGGTCAATCGAAGTTCGAACAATCGCTTGCCCGTGCCGTCGTCGTTGCTGACGTCGGGCAGGGTGATCTTAATGTCGTGGGCGCTGCCGTTCACCACCACGAGTCCGTCCACCTGGCCGTCGTCCGAGCCCAGCAGCAGCTGGACCACGCGGTGTTGCGGATCGTTCCACTGGTCCATGGACATGGGCTTGCCGTGCTCGTCGAACCAGTGCAGGTAGGCCTGCTTGTCCCGGGAGGGATAGTGGTGCGGCTGGCCCGCCAGGAATTCCTTCCGGAGCCGGATGACCCGCTTGGTGCTCCGGAGCATGGCGTGGGATTCCGGTGTGCTGGTCCAGTCCAGCCAGGTGATGGGGTTGTCCTGGCAATAGGCGTTGTTGTTGCCCTGCTGTGTCCGGCCGATCTCGTCGCCCGCGGTGATCATGGGGATGCCCATGGAGACCATCAGGGTGGCCATCAGGTTGCGGCTGGTCTGCGCCCGGAGCGCCAGGATTTCCTCGTCTTCAGTCGGTCCCTCGAAGCCGTGGTTGTAGCTGCGGTTATCGCCGTGGCCGTCCCGGTTCTGCTCGCCGTTGGCTTCGTTGTGTTTGCGGTCGTAGGACACGAGGTCAGCCAGGGTGAAACCGTCGTGCGACGTGAAGAAGTTGAGCGATGCCATGCGGGAGCGTCCCGATTCCGCAAAAAGGCCGGCTGAGCCGGAAATGGAATCGGCGAGGCGCGCGACGGAGCCGCCTTGGCCGCCTGCGTCGATCGCGGCCCGGTCCCCTACCCAGAACGAGCGCAGCGCGTCACGGTAGTGGTCGTTCCAGTCCACCCAACCGGGCGGGAAGCGTCCGGTCTGCCAGCCGCCGTAACCCACATCCCACGGCTCGGCAATCAGTTTGACGGAGGACAGGAGCGGATCCGCGGCAATGGCCACGAGGAAGGGGTGGTGCGGATCGAAGTCGTTCGCGGCGTTGCGGCAGAGTGTCACCGCAAGGTCGAACCGGAAACCGTCGATGTGGAACTCCTCCACCCAGTACCTCAGCGAGTCAAGGACCAGCTGGACAACGCGGGGGTGGCCGAAGTTCAGGCTGTTGCCGCATCCGGTGGTGTCGATGTACCGGCCGTGGCCGTCGTTCCGGTAGTACTGCTTCTCCCCCAGCCCGCGAAAGCTGAGCGTCTGGCCGTCAGGACCGCCTTCGGCGGTGTGGTTGTACACAACGTCCAGGATGACTTCCAGCCCCGCTGCGTGCAGGAGTTTGACCATGCCCTTGAATTCATCCTGCACCGCCTGCGGGCCGGCCGCCTGGGCGGCCTGGGTGGCGTAGTCAGGATGCGGGGCAAAGAAGGCCGCGGTGTTGTAGCCCCAGTAATTGGTCATGCCCAGGTTCTGGAGATGGGGTTCGTCCAGGTGGAAATGGACAGGCAACAGCTGGACCGAGGTGATGCCCAGTCCCGTGAGGTGCTCAATCATTGCCGGGTGCGCCATCCCGGCGTACGTGCCGCGGAGGTCCTCGGGAATGTCCGGGTGCAGCATGCTTTGGCCGCGGACGTGGGCTTCATAAATGATGGTGTTCCGCCACGAGACGTGCGGGCTGCGGTCCCCGCCCCAGTCGAATCCGCTGGACATGCGCACATTGCTGAGGAACCCGTCGCTCTGATCAACTGCCCGGCCGTAAGGATCCAGCAGCAGCGGCTGCTCGCCGTCGTCGTCGAAAGCCACGGTTGGCACTGACACCGGCAGGGCATCGTCCTCGGACGAGGAGCGGAAGCCGTAGCGCGAACCCACCGGGAAGCCGTCCACAATGCCATGGTGGACGTCGTTGGTGATGTTCGGGAGGGTCTTCAGTTGCCACGTTCCGCCCGGCGCGCAGTAGGCGATTTCCAGCGTGGCCACCCCGGGCGCGTAGACCGCGACGTTGGCGCAGGCACTCTGAGGATCGTCCGTTGCCGGGGACCCCGTGCGCGGAACGCTGATGCCCAGTGGAAACGGCCTGGAGGCGTCCACGGTTGAGGCTGTGTCTAGGAGTGGCATAACCATTGCTTAAATATTAGCTGTGCCACACAAATGTCCGATATTCTCCGCAATGTGTCGGTAAAAGGGCTGGCCTTGTTCAGCGTCCCGTCCCGGGTTGCATACTGAAGTGAGACGCCACGTTGGAGGTAATTGTGCGAGTTGCTCTTGCTCAGGTAGTTACAGGCCGCGATATTTCCGCGAATCTGGACATTTTGGAAAATTTCGCCCGCAAGGCGAAAAAAGGCGGCGCCGAATTGGTGGTCTTCCCTGAAGCCACCATGCGCGCATTCGGTAATTCGCTCGTGGATATTGCCGAGCCGCTGGACGGCCCCTGGGCGACCCGGGTGCGCGGCATTGCCGCCGAAATCGGCATCGTGATCGTGGCGGGCATGTTCACCCCGGGGCAGTCAGGTGACGGCTCCGGCGACAGCACGAGGAAAGTGCGCAACACCCTGCTGGCCACCGGTCCGGGCGTGGAGGCGAGCTACGACAAGATCCACCTGTTCGATGCCTTTGGATTCGCCGAATCAGACACCGTGGAGGCCGGTACGCGGGCGGTGACGTTCGAGCTCGGCGGCATCAGTTTCGGCCTGGCCACCTGTTACGACATCCGGTTCCCGGCCTTGTTCACCGCCAATGCCGACCGCGGCGCCGTAGCGAACATCGTGTGCGCTTCCTGGGGATCCGGGCCCGGGAAAGTCGACCAGTGGCGCCTCCTGGCACGCGCCCGCGCCGTGGACACCACCACGTATGTGCTGGCCTGCGGCCAGGGCGATCCTGCCACCGAAGGCATCGAAACCAAGGGCTCCGCGCCCACCGGTGTGGGGCACTCCGCTGTCGTGTCCCCGCTCGGTGAGGTCCTGGCAGAGCTCGACGGCGGGACCGGGCTGCTGTTCGCTGACCTGGACCCCGCCGTCGTCAAGGAAGCCCGGGCAAAGCTGCCGGTCCTCGCCAACCGCCACACGTTCTAAAAACCAGCAACGCTCTCTCACCTTTCGCCACAAAAACAGCAACGCTCTATCACCAGGTGATAGAGCGTTGCTGTTTGACCCGCAGGAAGTGAGAGAGCGTTCCGGGGCGGCGACAGAGCGTTGGGCGGCCGTGCCGCCCCCTTCGGTGCCGCCCCCTCGGCGCCGCCCTCCGAAAGCCTACTTAGCTGAGCGCTGCCTGGAGACTTCGTACAGGGAAATGCCGACGGCCATGGAGGCGTTGAGCGATTCCATGGCGGAGTCGATCGGGATGGAGACGATCTGGTCGCAGTTTTCGCGGACCAGGCGGCTCAGGCCCTTGCCCTCGGAACCAACCACGATGCACACGGGTTCCTTGGCCAGGCTGAGGTCCGGCAGCGACACGTCGCCGTCGCCGTCCAGGCCGAGCACGTAAATGCCCATGTTCTTGAACGCCTTGAGGGTGTTGTTCAGGTTGGCGGCACGTGCCACCGGAACCCGGACTGCTGCGCCGGCGCTGGTCTTCCAGGCTGAGGCAGTGACGCCGACTGAGCGTCGTTCCGGAACGATGACGCCGTGACCGCTGAAAGCCGATACGGACCGGATGATCGCGCCGAGGTTGCGCGGGTCCGTGATGCCGTCCAGGGCGACGAAGAGCGGCGCGTTGGACACGTGGCCCTTCTTCCAGGCCTCCACGGTTTCCTCGGCGAGCTCGTACGCGTCCTGGTACTCGTACGGCGGAATCTGCAGCACAAGGCCCTGGTGGATGGCGTCGTCCGTCATCCGGTCCAGCTCGGGCTTGCCCGTTTCCATCAGCGGAATGCCGCGTTCGGCCGCAAGCTTGAGGGACTCCTTGACGCGGTCGTCCATTTCGATGCGGATGGCAACGTGGAGGGCCTTGGCCGGGATTCCGGCGCGCAGCGCTTCAACAACGGAGTTGCGTCCCGTGACGACTTCCTCCGTGGCACGGCCCTTCGGGCCTGAGCGGGCGCCGGCGCCGCGGGGTGCGCCCGGACGCTTGGCGGCGGACCGCTCGGCGAGCTGCTTGTTCTTGTGGGCCTTGTGGTACGGGCGGTCCTCCGCCTTGGGAGTGGGGCCCTTGCCCTCGAGGGCCTTGCGGCCGTGGCCACCCGTTCCGATGGTGGGGCCCTTCTTCGCTTTGACCGACCGGCGACCGTTGTTGGCCATGAGTTTCACCCTTGCTTTGTTGAGTAAGTCTGACCTCCAGTCTACTTACTCAGGTTAAATCGCCCGCCCGGGGCCCGCCCGAGGCCCTGTTGTCACCCTGCGGGGCATCCTGCCTGCCGCGGCTCAGCCGCGTTTGAGGCTCCAGCTGGCACCGTCCGGGCCGTCCTCCACCAAGACGCCCGCCGCCGCGAGGGTGTCCCGGATGGCGTCGGACGCCGCCCAGTCCTTGGTGGCCCGCGCCTGTGCCCGGGCGCCAAGCTGGGCTTCGATGAGGACGCCCAGGGCTGTGTCCGCCTGGTCGTCCCGGGCGGGTGCCGCGACGTCGTTGAGGCCCAGGACGCGCAGCATGTCGGTGACGGAATGCAGGGCAGCGCTGGCCGCCGCGTTGTCGCCGGCGGTGAGGGCGGTGTTCCCGGCACGCACGGTGTCGTGCAGGGCAGCCAGCGCCTGCGGAACGTTCAGGTCGTCGTCCATGGCCGCGGCGAAGGCGTCCGGCACTTGGCCGTGGCTGCCGAACAGGAGGCCGGCCGCGCCGGAACCAACGCTGTCGGACAAGGTACGCACTGCGCGGGCGATGAACCCGTCAATCCGCTCCATGGCGGCCGCCGCTTCCTGCAGCGACGTGGGCTGGTAGTCCAGGACCGAGCGATACTGCGCCTGGCCGAGGTAGTACCGGACCACGCGTGGCGAGGCGAGCTCCAGCATTTCCGCGGGGCTGACGGTGTTGCCGATGGACTTGGACATCTTCTCGCCCTGGTAGGTCACCATCCCGTTGTGCATCCAGAAGTTGGCGAAGGCGTGGCCGGCCGCCTGGGACTGGGCCATCTCGTTCTCATGGTGCGGGAAGCGGAGGTCCAGGCCGCCGCCGTGGATGTCGAACTCGGTGCCAAGGTATTTGGTGACCATGGCCGAGCACTCCAGGTGCCAGCCCGGACGCCCGGTGCCCCAGGGCGAAACCCAGCTCGCCGTCGTCGGCTCGCCTTCCTTATGCCCCTTCCACAGCGCAAAGTCCCGCGGGTCCTTCTTGCCCCGGGGGTCGGCGTCGGGAGCTCCCTGCATGTCATCGATCTTTTGGCGCGTGAGCGACCCGTAGCGGTTCCAGGAGCGGACGTCGAAATAGACGTCGCCGGAATCGTCGAGGGCAGGGTAGGCGTGGCCGCGGTCGATGAGTTGCTGGATCAGTGCATGCATCTCCGGAATGTGACCGGTGGCGCGCGGCTCGTAGGTGGGTCGGGACACGCCCAGGGTGTCGTAGGCCTTGAGGAACGCCTGCTCGTAGCGGTAGGCCAGTGCCCACCACTCCTCTTCGCGGATATCGTCCGGGCCTTCCTCGAAGTCCCGTTCAAAGGAGAGGGCGGACTTGGCGAGGATCTTGTCGTCGATGTCGGTGACGTTGCGGACCACCGTCACGCGGAAACCGCGGTATTCCAGCCAGCGGGTGAGCTGGTCAAAGGCAATGGCGGACCGGATGTGCCCCACGTGCGGCAGGCCCTGCACCGTCGCACCGCAGTAGTACAGGCTCACCTTGCCCGGGATCAGGGGGACGAAGTCGCGGACTTCGGCGGATGCTGTGTCGTAAAAGCGCAGGGTCACCGCTCCAGATTAGCCGATGGCCTTCGCGCCGGGGCCCACCGCGGGCTATTTGCAGACTTCGCCGATCTTGTTGTTCTGCTCGCTCAGCTGCGTAGTCTGTTCGGCGCTCTTGGTACCCAGCGAAGTGCTTGCGACCTTCTTCATGATGTCGGCCATTTTCTGGATGGGCTCGGCAACCTCGGGGGCGACCTTGTCCGCCACTTCCTGGTAATGCTTGGCGATCTGGTCAGCCTGCTGCTGCTGGTTTCCGGTTGGCACGAACGTGTCCCCGTTGAGGAATTTACAGCTTTCCTCAACGCTCATCTTCGGCGTGCCGCAGCCGCTCAGCAGCAACACTGCAACGAGTACGACGGCGGCAATCGGCTTCTTCACGAGGGTTCTCCTGGGTGTTCGGCTGAGGAATGGATCCCTTAAGCCTAGGCGAAACGCGCGCTCCGCCTCAGCCCGCCCGGTACACCAGTGCTGTGGCGAGGGCCGAGATGCCTTCGCCGCGGCCGGTGAAGCCGAGGCCGTCGCTGGTGGTGGCGCTGACGCTGACGGGCGCACCCGCCGCCGCCGTGAGGACCGCCTGGGACTCCTCCCGGCGGGGACCGAATTTTGGCCTGTTGCCTACGAACTGCACGGCGATGTTGCCGATCTCGAAGCCTTCCGTCCGGACAATGCGGGCTGCCTCGGCCAGGAGGGTCACTCCGGAGGCACCCGCGAATTCGGGCCGGTCCGTGCCGAAGTGCGTGCCGAGATCCCCGATCCCGGCGGCCGAAAAGAGTGCGTCAGCTGCCGCGTGGGCCACGGGATCGCCGTCGGAGTGTCCGGCCAGGCCCTGCTGGCCCTCCCACAGCAGTCCGCCGAGCCACAGCTCCCGCGGGTTGTCTTCGGAAGCGAAAGCGTGGACATCGATGCCGATTCCGGTCCTGGGAATGATGGGAGCCGCCATGGTCAGCCTTCCACCCAGCGTGCGCCCAGGGGACCTTCCAGGAGGCCCTCCGCAATGATGAGGTCCAAGGGAGTGGTGATCTTCAGTGACTGGCTGGCGCCGCGGACAGCATGGACCGGAACGCCCAGGCGTTCCACCAGCATGGCGTCATCGGTGATGGCGGCGGCCTGGGCTTCGTCGAACCCTGCCACCTCCCGGTGCGCCTTCAGCAGCGTGGCAAGGTCGAATCCCTGCGGCGTCTGCACGGCCCGGAGCTTCTCCCGCGGCGCCGTGCCCACGACTACCTCCGGCGCGATCCGGGCATCTTCGTCCGTCGTCGCTTCCACGGTCTTGACGGTGTCCACCACGGGTATCACCGGGATGACTGCCAGGGCGCCTGCCGCCAGGGAGTCGACCACACGGTGGAAAACGGACTCGGGCGTCAGGGCGCGCGCGGCGTCGTGGACCAGCACCGCCTGGGTGGCGTCTTCCAGCGCCTCCAATGCGGACCGCACGGAGTCGGCCCGCGTCGCGCCGCCGTCGACGACCGTCAGCAGCGGCCCGCCGTCGACGAGTTCGGCCTTGAAGTCATCGCACATGCGCCGCAGTGCGCTATCGCCGGCCGGCAGGGCGATGCAGACCTGCTGCGCGACGCCGGCCGCCACTATCCCGCGAAGGGCATGCATCAGGATGGGCTCTCCGCCGAGGGGAACCCTGGCCTTGGGCATGCCGTAACCAAGCCGCTGCCCTGATCCGGCCGCCACCAGCACGACGGCGACGACGGGGCTGACGGCGCGGGCCCCGGCCTCCGGCCCGGATCCGGCCGAAAATTCTGTTGCACTCATGGGCACAACACTACGTGCCTGCACGCATGCGGCGCCCGGCAAAATCCCGGCATTCTCCTAAAAAAGGGCAAAAAGAAACCCCGGCGGCCGTTGAGCCACCGGGGTTCAATTCTTAGGAAGCCAAGACTTCGTCGAGAACGCTTGCAGCCTTCTCTTCATCCGTCTTTTCAGCCAGCGCCAGTTCTGAAATCAGAATCTGGCGGGCCTTGGCCAGCATACGCTTCTCACCTGCGGAAAGGCCGCGGTCGTGATCACGGCGCCACAGGTCACGAACGACCTCTGCCACCTTGATGACGTCCCCGGAAGCAAGCTTCTCCAGATTTGCCTTGTAACGACGCGACCAGTTGGTAGGCTCTTCAGTGAACTCGGCCCGCAGCACGTCAAAGACATGCTCCAAACCTTCTTTGCCCACTACGTCACGAACACCAACCAGGTCAACGTTCTCTGCTGGAACTTCAATGGTCAGATCACCCTGAGCCACCTTGAGCTTGAGATACATCTTCTCTTCGCCCTTGATAGTGCGCATCTTGATTTCTTCAATTTTTGCTGCACCGTGGTGAGGGTAAACTACTGTCTCGCCGACCTCAAAAACCATGTGGACTTTCCCCTTTCCCGCAGACCAGTTTATCACGATTCAGGCATACAACTGGCACGGATCGGGGCCGCGAACCGCGGAAATACAGGGAAAATGGGGCCAATCGACCCCCTTCAACCCCTTGACGGATGCGGATATTAGTGCATGAGAAAGGCTGTGCCAAGGGCGGGTCCGGCCAGTCGCCGGCCGGGTTCCGGCATGCCCGGCCATGCAGTGAGCGGCCGGGAGGGGACTGCTTTCCGGACGTGAATGTGTACTGCCCGAATCCTTGTTTGAGACCGCAAGAGGATAGGCTATGGCTGAATAATGTTTCAAGACTCTCAAGGAGTGCGTGACGTGCGTTTCACTGCGATGAACCGGGGCCAGCGCGGCAAGCTGGCAATGGCAACGGCAGCACTTGCCATCGGCCTGCTGTCCGTGACCGGCTGCGGCTACATCAACCCGCAGCAGACCTCTGAGCAGTACTCTGCGTCGGACGGAACCCGGGAAGACCTCGGTCCCCTCCAGATCCGTAACTTCATGATCGTTTCCACTGGCGAGGACAAGCCGGGCCGCGTGGTCGGCGCCGTGTACAACTCCTCTTCCAGCGACGTCAAGCTGACCATCAACGGTGCGGGCGGCTCTCGGACGGAGGTGTCCGTGAAGAAGAATTCCTACACGCTCCTCAACGAGTCCACGGATCCGGCGATCCTCAGCAGCACGGGCGCAAAGCCCGGCTCCCTGTCCGAGGTCACCATCTCCGAGGACGGCACCAACCAGACCGCCAAGGTCAAGGTGCCCGTCCTGGACGCCACCCTCCCCGAGTACAAGGAGTACCTGCCGGAAGGCAGCGAGCCCACCGGCTCGGAGTCAGCCACGCCGTCGCCGACGCCTTCGAGCAGCGCGGGCCACTAGCCGGCACAGCAGACCGGCACAGCAAAAAGGAGGGCTCCCGCCGCGCGGGGGCCCTCCTTTTGCGTCTGAATTCTTTGATCCCGGGCTTGCCGCACCGGGCTTGCGGCCCGGCATGTCCCGGTGTTGCCGGGGTGCGGCCTACGGCTCGAACTTGTAGCCCAGGCCCCGGACCGTCACAAGGTACCTCGGTGCTGACGGGTCCGGCTCGATCTTGCTGCGGAGCCTCTTGACGTGGACGTCCAGGGTTTTGGTGTCACCCACGTAGTCCGATCCCCACACCCGGTCGATGAGCTGGCCTCGGGTCAATACGCGGCCTGAATTGCGCAGCAGCATCTCCAGCAGTTCGAATTCCTTCAGCGGCAGCGACACCTGTTCGCCGTCGACGCTCACCACGTGGCGTTCGACGTCCATCCTGACGGGGCCGGCCTGGACCGTGTTGGTGATGAGCTCCTCGGGCTCGCCCTGCCGGCGGAGGACCGCCCTGACGCGGGCAACGAGTTCCCGGGACGAATAGGGCTTGGTGACGTAGTCGTCGGCACCGAGTTCCAGCCCCACCACCTTGTCGATCTCAGCGTCCTTGGCGGTCAGCATGATGACCGGCACAGAGGAGCGCTGGCGCAGCTGCCGGCAGACCTCGGTGCCGGACTGGCCGGGCAGCTGGAGGTCCAGGAGCACGAGGTCGGCGCCGTTCCGGTCGAATTCCGTGATTGCGTCCAGGCCGTTGTCCACGACTTCCACCTCGAATCCTTCCTTGCCCAGAAGGTAGGACAGAGGGTCGCTGAACGACTCCTCATCCTCGACTATGAGAATCCTGCTCAAGCGCTGGCTCCTTGCTCATGGACGCCGGTGGCGTCGTTACTGTGTGGTGGGTTGCTGAGGGCGGCCGTTGCCGGCGCCGCGGGGGCGTCGCCGTCGTCCTGCCCTTCCATCTCTGGAAGCCGGATGGTGAAGGTGGACCCCTGGCCGGGCTGCGACCACAGCGTCACTTCCCCGCCATGGTTGGAGATGACGTGCTTCACGATGCTCAGGCCCAGGCCTGTGCCGCCGGTTTGCCGGGACCGGGCGGCGTCCACGCGGTAAAAGCGTTCAAAAACCCGTTCCTGGTCCTCGGGGCTCATGCCCTCCCCCTGGTCCGTGACCGAGATGGAGACCAGGCCCTCCTTGGAGCGCACGCCGATCCCCACGCGGGTGTTCTCCGGGGAGTAGCGGATGGCGTTGTCGATCAGGTTTCGAAGGGCGGTCACCAGCAGGTCCTGGTCGCCGTAGACCATGGCGTCCACGCGGCCGCCCACCACAATGGAGATGTTCTTGCTTTCGGCGGGCAGCTGCGAACGGTCAACGGCTTCGGTGACCACGGAGTTGATGTCCACCGGGTGCGCCTGCTGCGCAACGCTGGCGCCCTGCAGCCGGGACAGCTCGATGATGTCCTGCACCAGCGCCGCGAGCCGCTTTGATTCCTTCTGCATGCGCTGGGCGAAGCGGCGGACCGCCACTTCGTCGTCCGCCGACGATTCGAGCGCCTCTGCCAGCAGGGAAATGGCACCCACGGGCGTTTTGAGTTCGTGGGAGACATTGGCCACGAAGTCGTTCCGGATTTCCTCGGTGCGGGTGATTTCTGTGCGGTCGTCCGCCAGCAGCAGGATGTATTCCTCGCCAAGCATGGCTGCCCGGACCTGGACGATGATGGTGCCCTGCCCCAGCGGCCCGCGGGGCAGTTCAAACTGATTCTCGAGGATCACGCCGTCCCGCCGCACCTTCGCGGTCATGTCCAGCAGCTGTCTGTGGACCACGGTGTGGCCGCGGACCAGGCCGAAAGCGTAGGCCGCGGGACTCGCCCGCACCACGCCGTCGATCGCGTCAACCACAACGAAAGCACGGCCGACGACGGCGAGCACCTCCGCGGCGCCCGGCGGCAGTGCCGGTTCGTCGAACTCAACATCCACCAGCTTGCGCTGCTGTTCGCTGACCCGGAACGCGAGCACGCCAAAGATGCCAAATGACAGGCCGACGAGGCCTGCGATGACACCGATGAGCATAGGATCCACGGCTCCAGCTTATGCTCTGGCCCGGGCCCCGGAAGCGAATCTGATGCGATTCACCGCGGGGTTCAGCTAACGTTCACCTATAGGTGCGTAACAGTTCACCGGGCACTGACAGAGTTATTGGTTGGACTGCAGAGCGGTGACACGAAATCCGGCCGCCACCCGGTGGGGCCGGATTTCCAAGGAAAGGACGCGTAGTGCGCAAGGTTTTTCAGGAGGAGCTCACGCAGGTGGGCGAGCAGCTCGTCGAGATTTCGAAGCTCGTCAGCGAGGCAATCAACAAGGCCACGACGGCCTTCGAAGGGGCCGACGTCGACCTCGCCCAGGATGTCATCGCCGCTGATGCCAGGATCGACTTCCTGCAGAACAGCCTGGACGAGCGGGCCATCGACATTCTGGCGCTGCAGGGGCCCGTGGCCAGCGACCTTCGGATGATCGTGGGTTCGCTGCGGATGAGCGCCTCGCTGGAGCGCATGGGAGACCTCGCCCGGCATATCGCCCAGCTGGCGCGGCTCCGCTACCCGGCCAACGTGATTCCGCCGCAGCTCGCGGACACGTTCAAGAACTTTGCCGAGCAGGACCAGCTGATTGCGGACAAGCTCACCGAACTGCTGGAAACGCGCGATCTGGAAGTTGCCCGCGACATCCTCAAGGCGAACGCGACCGTCAACGACCTGCACCTGAGTGTCTTCAAGGCCATCGCGCGCAGCGACTGGAACGAGTCGCCGGCCACCACGGTGGACGTTGCCCTGGCCAGCCGCTACTTTGAACGGTTCGCGGACCACGGCGTCTCAGTAGCCCAGAAGGTCACGTACCTGGTCACCGGCGCGTGGCACCCGCACAGCACCGAAATCAGCTGACTTCCGGTCACCGGAAGAACGACGGCGGGCTGGTCACCATTGGTGACCAGCCCGCCGTCGTTCGTTAAAGCGTTGCCCTACTTCTTGCCCTGGTTGGCCACAGCCTTGATGGACTCGGCAGCGGCCTCGGGGTCGAGGTACGTGCCGCCCGGGTTCAGCGGCTTGAAGTTCTCGTCGAGATCGTAGACCAGCGGGATGCCGGTGGGGATGTTCAGGCCGGCGATGGCTTCGTCGCTGATGCCGTCAAGGTGCTTGACGAGCGCGCGCAGGGAGTTGCCGTGGGCGGTGACCAGCACGGTCTTGCCCGCCTTGAGGTCTTCCTTGATGTCCGATTCCCAGTAGGGCATCAGGCGGACCAGGACGTCCTTGAGGCATTCGGTGCGCGGGAGGGCGTCGCCCAGGCCGGCGTAGCGGGGATCGTGCGCCTGGGAGAACTCGCTGCTGTCGTCCAGGGCCGGCGGCGGGGTGTCGTAAGAACGGCGCCACTCCATGAACTGCTCTTCACCGTATTCGGCCAGCGTCTGCGCCTTGTCCTTGCCCTGCAGCGCGCCGTAGTGGCGCTCGTTCAGGCGCCAGTCGCGCTTGACCGGGATCCAGCCGCGGTCTGCCTTGTCCAAGGCGATGTTGGCCGTGTTGATGGCCCGCTTCAGGAGGGAGGTGTACAGGACGTCCGGGAGAACATTGTTCTCAACCAGGAGCTCGCCGCCGCGTGCCGCTTCCTCGCGGCCCTGGTCGTTGAGATCGACATCCACCCAGCCGGTGAACAGGTTCTTGGCGTTCCATTCGCTGTGGCCGTGGCGCAGCAGAATCAGCTTGTAAGTCATGGTTTTCATCCTAGCCGAGCAGGTGGCTGTACCGCCGAGCGTTACATCACACTGCCGCTCCCCCTCACTCGAGGGTCAGTGCCCGGCCACCGGGCCGCACCGCTAAGGACCGGGCCGCACCGTTAAGCTTGTCCGGTGGTGCAAAAAGCGGAACGGGTGGGCGCGGCAAGCGCGGGCAGAAGCGGCAGGCCGGTTGGCAACGTGACCCGCGGCACCACCAACCCCAACCGGATGCGGCGCCTGGACCGGTGGCTCACCGGGACACAGGCCTGGCGGCTGCGCCGGGCAGCCGACCCGCTCGTCATCGACCTCGGCTACGGCGCCTCACCGGCCACCGCCGTCGAGCTCTTCCACCGCTTGTCTGCTGTGCGCCCGGATGTCAGGGTGGCCGGGATAGAAATCGAACCCGAACGCGTCCGGGCGGCCAAGGCACTGGAAGAGACCGGGCTGAGCTTCCATGTGGGTGGCTTCGAGCTGCCGGTGTCCGGGCAGCCGGTGATTGTCCGCGCCTTCAACGTCCTGCGGCAGTACGAGGAAGCGGACGTGGAGGCGATCTGGACCCTGGTCCGGGGCCGGCTCGGCCCCAACGGGCTGTTCATCGACGGCACCTGCGACGAAATCGGACGGCGCGTCACGTGGGTGGCCCTCGACGCCGGAGGCCCGCTGAGCCTGAGCATCTCCATGCGCTTCGGCGGCTTTGCGCTGCCCTCGGAGATCGCCGAGCGGCTGCCGAAGGCCCTGATCCACCGGAACGTGCCCGGCGAAAGGGTCCACGGTTTCCTTCAGGCCCTAGACAAGGCCTGGCTGGAGGCGGCGCCACTTGCCGCGTTCGGGAACAAACAACGGTGGACGGCCATGTGCCGGTCCATGCTCGACGGCGGCTGGCCGGTCCAGGACGGAACGTCCCGTTGGCGGCTGGGCGAGTTGACGGTGGGCTGGGATGCGGTGGCCCCGGCCACCTGATAAATGCTGCCGCTTCAGCCGGCGGCGGCAGGCAAGAGGTGTTTTCCGGTTACCAGGGCCCGTAAGGGCCCATGTTGCTGCTGCCGCCGCGGCCGGCGTCTTTCACGGCGGGCCGGACGTCGGCCAGGTAAACGGAGGCTGCGGTCACTGCCGCAAGCCCGAACAGCCCGAACGTGCCGAAACCGCCGCCGCCACCGCCATAGGCCAGGGCGCCCATGGCCTGGGCCGCGCCATACAGTGACAGGCCGCCGATGAACACGGCGCCGCCGGTCAGTGCCAGCCAGAACGTCTTGGTCCGCTTGGAAACAGCTTCGAAGGCGTTCGCCTTGTGGCGAAGGCAATCAAACAGCGCCCACGCTTCAAGGCCAAACGCCACGAGCGCCATGAGGAAATAGACCCCGGTCTCGACGTAGTTAATCAACACTTTTCCGTCCACGTCCCCAGCCTAGCCGCCCAGAGCGTCCAGTGCCTGCTCCAAATCGGCCCAAAGGTCTTCGACATTTTCAATCCCCACGCTGAGGCGGACCAGGTTGTCCGGCACGCTGACCGGCTCAGCCGCGTGGCGCCGTCGTCGTTCAATCAGGGACTCAACCCCGCCCAAAGACGTTGCGGGAAGCCACAGCTGCAGCGCACGGACCAGCTTGTCCGCCGCATCGGCACCGTTGAGTCCGTCGGCCGGGGCGATCTGAATGCACAGCACCGACCCGAAGCTCTTCATCTGTGACTTGGCGCGTTCGTGGCCGGGATCGGTTTCCAGTCCCGGGAACCGGATGCTCTCGATCCGGGGGTGGTCGCTCAGCCGGGCGGCAAGGACGGCCGCCGACGCCTGGGAGCGTTCGATGCGCAGGGCCAGGGTCCGCAGTCCGCGGAGTGCAAGCCACGCCTCGAACGGCCCGGCAATGCCGCCGTGTATGATGCGGTGGTGGAGCAGCGTCGCGCGGATCGCGGCGTCCGAGGTGACCAGGGCGCCGAGGACGACGTCGGAATGCCCGGCCAGGTATTTGGTCACCGAGTGCAGGACAACGTCGGACCCGAGGCTCAGCGGCTGCTGGACCAGGGGCGTGGAAAAGGTGTTGTCAGTGACAACGATCGCTCCGGCGTCGTGGGCTGCAGCGGTGAGGGCGCGGATGTCCGCGATCCCGAGCATCGGGTTGGTGGGGCTTTCCAGCCAGAGCATGCTGGCGGGTTTGCCGTCCGCCGGAGCCAGCAGCTCCTTCACGGCGTCAGTGTCCGCGATGTCCACGGTGCGGAGTTCGAACAGCCCCTTGTCCGCGAGTTCGGTGGCCATCACCAGGGACCCTGCATAGCTGTGCGAGGGCATGACCAGCACTCCCCCGGCCGGGATGAGGGACAGCGCTGAACTGACGGCGGCCAGGCCTGAGGCGTACAGCAGGCCGGGAAGGGATGCGCCCTCAAGCTGGCCCAGCGCTTCTTCAAACGGGTCCCAGGTGGGATTGGAGTAGCGGCCGTAGCCACGGTCGCCGTCTGCGAGCGGCCCGGTCCCGAAGTAGGTGGAGGACAGGACGATGGGCTGGTTAACAGGCGCATCGCGTTTGCGGGGCGGCCGGCCGGCGGCCACAACCACCGTTTCAGCCGACAGCGCGGCGGCCTGCTGTTCGGAAAGACTCATGCTCAAAGACTACGTGGGAGGCCCGCAGCGCAGGAAAGCCGTTACGGTCCGGCACCTGCGGTGTCAGTGATTGTCGGTAGGCTGGTTAAGTGAGTACCCAGAACCCCGGACTGTTCATCGCCTTCGAAGGCGGCGACGGCGCAGGCAAGTCCACGCAGGCCGCGGCGCTGGCCGGGGCCCTTGATTCGCGCGGCTTCACCGTGCTGCGCACCCGGGAACCGGGCGGCACCCCCATCGGCGAAAAACTGCGGTCCCTGGTGCTGGACCACGGGCACGGCCATATCGATGCCCGCACCGAAGCCCTCATCTTTGCCGCGTCCCGCGCGGCCCACGCGGACCAGGTCATCCTGCCCGCACTGGAACGCGGCGACATCGTGCTGACGGACCGCTACATCGATTCCTCGGTGGCCTACCAGGGCGCCGGACGGGGCCTTGGAACCGCTGCCGTGCGGGACCTGAACGAATGGGCCACCTCGGGCCTGCAGCCGGACCTGACGGTGCTGCTCGACGTCGACCCCGCCGTCGGCCGCCTCCGCCGGACCGCGGGTGACGCTGCCGAAGACCGGATGGAATCCGAAGCCGACGAATTCCACGCGAAGATCCGTGGCGCGTTTTTGGACCTCGCCGCGGACCGCCCGGACCATTACCTGGTGCTTGCCGCCCACCTGCCCGTCGCCGAGCTGGCAGGGCTCATCCTGGATCGGGTGGACACCCTGATCCGGTCCAGGCAGGGTTCCAGTAGCGTGTCCCGCCAGGGTTCCAGGGAAGGCGTGGCCCCGTGACTGTCTGGGACGATCTGCAGGGCCAGCCCGCCGTCGTCGCCCAGCTCCGCCAGGCCGCCCAGGGCGAAGGCCTGACGCATGCGTGGCTGTTCACCGGCCCGCCCGGATCCGGCCGGTCCAACGCCGCGAAAGCCTTTGCCGCCGCCCTCAACTGCGACCAGGAGGACGTTTCCAGGCGCGGCTGCGGCGAATGTTCGGCCTGCCTGACCATCCTGGGCGAAACACATTCTGACGTTGCGTTCGTTCGCACCGAAAAGGTCACCATCACCATTGATGAAGCACGTGACCTGGTCTCGACCGCCGGAAACCGCCCCTCCTCCGGACGGTGGCGGATCATTGTGGTGGAAGACGCCGACCGCATGGCGGAACGCACCACGAACGTGCTGCTCAAGGCCATTGAAGAGCCCACTCCCCGCACCGTATGGATGCTGTGCGCGCCCTCACCGGCGGACGTCCTGGTTACCATCCGGTCCCGCTGCCGCCCGGTGGCGCTGCGGCTTCCGCCGGCTGCCGACGTCGCGGCGCTGCTGGTGAGGCGCGACGGCGTGGATCCGGCACTCGCCGAACGCGCGGCCCGCGCGGCACAGAGCCACGTCGGCATTGCCCGCAGGCTCGCCCGGGACGCCGACGCCCGCGAACGGCGCATGGAGACAGTCCGCTTCCCGCTGGGGCTGCGGGGCATCACCGCAGCCGTCCTGATGGCTGAAAAGCTGGTGAAGATCGCCACGGAGGAAGCCAACAGCTCCAACGAAGTGCGTGACGCCGAGGAAAAGGCAGCCCTGCTGGCCACCCTTGGCGCGCCCGAAAGCGGCACCTTGCCGCCCGCCATGAGAAGCCAGCTTAAGCAGCTTGAGGACGACCAGAAGCGGCGCGCCAAACGCTCCATCACCGATTCCCTGGACCGGACGCTCACGGACCTGCTCTCGTTCTACCGGGACGTCCTCATCATCCAGATGGGGAACGCCGTAGAATTGGTAAACGTTGAACTCAGGAGCGAGCTGGCCGAGTTTGCCGGGCGGTCGAGTGCGGAGGCAACGCTCGCCCGGATGGATGCGATCAACAAGGCCCGCCAGCGGATCACCACCACCAACGTTGCACCCCTGCTGGCCATCGAATCCATGGCCGCGAGCCTGATCTAGTACCGCCCCGCCCAGCCCCGTCCCGCCGCCGTATGTTCCCCGGAGCCCACGCCAAGCCCTTCAAGGAGTCCTGCATGAAGCCTGCCCGACGTCTGCCCCTGCGGTTACCGTCCGGATCGACCGCGGCCAAGGCAGCTGCTGGCTCCCTGGCCGTATTGCTCGCACTGACCGGCTGCACCCTGTTCGGCCAGCCCGACGGCGGATCGGGCGGCGGCAGCACCGCCAAGGCTGACCCTTCGATCGCCGAAGCGGCTCCCGAAGAGCTCCGGAACTTCTACTCGCAGGAGGTCTCCTGGACGTCCTGCGAGGACAAGCTCGAATGCGCCAAAATCAAGGTGCCCCTGGACTACAGCAAGCCCGACGGCGACAGCATCGAGATCGCGGCCCTCAAAATGAAGGCAACGGGCAAAAAGACCGGCAGCCTGCTGGTCAACCCCGGCGGCCCGGGCGGTTCCGGCTACGACTTCGTCAAGGATGCCGGCGCCACCAACATTTCCAGTGAAGTGCGCGCCAGCTATGACCTGGTGGGCTTCGACCCCCGCGGAGTGAAGCGGTCCTCCCCCGTCACCTGCCTCACGGACCAGGAACGCGACGAATCCCGGACAAAGAACTATGACCTCAGCTCCGACGCCGGGCTGGCGGCCGCTGTCGCGGACAACAAGGCAACGGCAGCCAAGTGCGCCGAAAAGACCGGCCCTGTGCTGGGCCACGTGGACACCGTCAGCGCCGCCAAGGACATGGACATCCTGCGCGCCGTGGTCAACGACGCCAAACTGAACTACCTCGGCTACTCCTACGGCACGTTCCTGGGTTCCACCTATGCCTCGCTGTTTCCGGACAACGTGGGGCGCATGGTGCTCGACGGCGCCCTGGACCCGTCCCTGAGCAACGAGGAGCTCACCAGCGGCCAGGCCCGCGCCTTTGAGAAGGCCATCCGCGCCTACGTGGAGAAGTGCCTCGGTGACAACGGCTGCCCCCTGAGCGGCACCGTGGACAGCGGCGTCCAGCAGATCCGCGACGTCGTCCAGTCCGTGGACGCCAACCCGCGGCGTGCCCAGGACGGCCGGATGGTGACCGGCTCGGCCTTTGTCAGCGGCCTGATCCTGCCGTTGTACAACGACGACAACTGGCCGCTGCTGACCCAGGCCCTGGACGCCGCCCTGAAGGGCGACGCCTCCCCGATGCTGCGGCTGGCAGACTTCGGCGCCGACCGCGATCCGAGCGGCAAGTACACATCCAACAGCGCCTTCGCCTTCAATGCCATCAACTGCCTGGACTACCCCATGGTGAGTAACCCGGCTGCCATGCGGGCCGAAGAGCAGAAGCTGCGGCAGGACTCCCCCACCCTGGGCTACTTCTTCGCCTACGGCGGGACGAACTGCCAGGACTGGCCCTACAAGAGCACCCGCACACCGGCACCCGTGGAGTACCCGGGCTCGGCCCCGATCGTGGTGGTGGGCACCACCGGCGACCCCGCGACCCCCGTGGAATGGGCAGGGGCCCTGCGCAAGCAGCTGGGCAACGCCTCCCTGGTGACGTGGAAGGGCGAGGGCCACACCGCCTACGGCCGCTCGAACAGCTGCGTCACCGACGCCGTGGACGGCTACCTCCTGACCGGAGAGCCGCCCGCGGACAACACGGAGTGCTAGGGCGGCCGGAGGCCTGATTAGTTGGACCGGGGCTCCAGCAGCACCGGCAGGTCCCGGATGGACTGTACGACGGCGGTGGCGCCGGCCGCGCGCAGCGCCGGCTCCCCGTGCGCTCCGGTGAGGACACCGGCCACTGTGCTGGCGCCTGCCCGCAGGCCCGACTGGATGTCGGCACAGCTGTCCCCCACGACGGCGACCTTGCGCACGTCATCCAGGTCCAGGGCCAGGACGGCTGTCAGGATCATGTCCGGATAGGGCCTGCCCCGCCCGGCGTCCGCCGGGCAGAGGCTCAGGTCGGCCAGCCCCATCCAGCCCAGGCTCTCCAGCACCATGTTTTGCGTGTGGCGGCCGAAGCCGGTGGCAAGGCAGACCAGGATGCCCGCTTCGCGGAGCCAGGCGATGGCGTCTTCCGCGCCGGGAACCGCCTGGATGACGCCGTCCGCTATCAGCTCGTCGCAGCTGCGTTCGAAAAAGGTGTTGGCTGCGGCGGCCCGGTGCCGGTCCTCGAACAACTGGCTGAACACAGCGAGTTTCGACATGCCTGCCGTGTCCTTGGCGTAGCGAAGCATGCGCTCGAACTGCGCCGATCCTTCCCCCACACCCTGGTCCGCCAGGGTGCGGGTCATGGCGCCTTCCAGCAGGCCGCCGTCGAAAACTGTTGTTCCCACCATCGCAAGCACGGCCAGCCGCACCTCATGGGCGGCGCCGGGAAAGCTGCCACGGAGAGCGGCTTCCGGTGCTGATGCGTCTGCTGTGTCCGGAGTCATGGCCAAGCCCCTTCGCTGACATGCGGCCGCCGACGCGGCCGCGTTTGGTCGTTCCACAGTGCAGGCGCTCCGGGACCCAGAGCTGAACCCGCACCGACCGCAGGGTGAACATCCAAATAACGTCCGCAACGGCCATTCTGCGGACGTCCGGTCCGCTCATTTTGACCCGGGCAGGGGACTCTATTACAGTTGTCTCTTGCATGATCCGCCCGGTTTTCCGGGATTTGTTGTGCGGTGCTTCCTTAGCTCAGTCGGTAGAGCGTTTCACTCGTAATGAAAAGGTCATCAGTTCGATTCTGATAGGAAGCTCGGGATAGACCCCCTAGAAATCAAGGTTTCTGGGGGGTCTTTTCGCTGGTTAAGCCCAAAAGACCCCCACTGGGGGCAAGGCGCAGAATGGGCCTGCGCCGGTCAGCGCCGAGGACTTGAACCCTTCACGATCGCGGGGTGCACGTGTTCACCCCGGCTCAAGCCACTACCACCCATTCGTCGGTGTAGTCGGAGAACGGAGGTCGGTCGGGGCAGTCGATGGACGTCGCAATCACCGAACCCAGGTCCACCTCGAACCGGACGCAGGCGCTGACCGTCCGTTGCTCGCCCCAGAAGCCTCCGCTGGTCGTCACGTGCTCACGGTAATAGTGATCGGTATGGAGATTCCCCTCGGTGTCCCAGCCGAAGGCGTAAGGGTCGCGGTTGTCGCTCAGGTCTCCGAGCCTGGAGACCACCAGGTCCCGGTTGCCCGTATCGGCGGCTGCCGTGAACCGGATGAACCAGTCTTTGCCTTCGGCCGCCTCTTGTCGGATGGCGTTGCGTCCTATTTCCTCGATGGAGGCCCTGGCGCAGGAAGTCATGACGAGCACGAGAGACAGGGAGGTGGCAACCAGAGCGCCAATGCCGCCGGGTGTCCCCCAGACCCGACTAGCCTTCAGTCTCCCCCGTGCGAAGTTCTGATGAGTCAAAAGAGTCCCCCAAAGTTTGTTCCCGGCGCGCTAAGTTGTCATGCGAACCGACGTACGTGCTTCCACCCGGGGTCAGGATCGTGGCGGGTGGCCCCGCCGGCCACACGAGCCGCGGTCTCGATGGCGTCGCGTCCGTTTTGGTCCTCGGAGTCCGAGTAGTAGTGCAGCAGCCTTGCACCGGCTGCTGTCTCATGGGCGACCAAGATCCCCCGCGGTCCAAGTGCCGCGGAGATGTCATCCTCGATTCCGCGGAGAGAATCGAGAGAGTCCACCGTCGGCAGCCCGTCGTCCCGCTTGTCGTCATACGGGATGCGTATTTCGGTATGCAGGTCGAAGAGAGGGTAGTCGATCCATCGCAGGGGCCGGCGGGCGCTTACGATGACCCTTTCGCCGCCGTGTGTCATTCCCTCCATCAGAACCCATTTGTCCGCCTGGGCTTGTGCGGCCATTGCGTCGATGGCCGCGGTGAGATCTGATGCGGTGGCGGTGGCCGTCTCTCCGTTGTCGGTTATTTCTATGGCGCGCACCCATCGTTCGACCCCATCCTCGCCGAGAATCCAGTCGAGGAGCAGGAAGGATACCCGGAGGGGCCCGTCCTCAGTCATTTCCACAAAGAGCGGGTGATGAACGTCTATGTCAAGGCATTCACTTTCGGAGTCCAGCTTTAGACCGAAGCGGACATCGCCAAGGCGAAGCCGGTGGCCATCGATCTCGATGACGTTGCCGAGCACACCCTCGGCTGGCTGGCGGGCGGCAGCGTACTCCCAGGATTCATCCGCGGCCGGAGCCGACCGAAGCCATTGTTCCGCGATTCGCCGCAGAGCGGCATCGCCTTCGGAGCTGACGGCAAGGAGATTGCGGGACGTGCGCCCGGGTCCGGTGTCCCATGCCAGGTCCGGGTCGACGGCAGCGAGTTGTTGGCTCATCTCGTTGGGCAAATCACCCCATTGACCGGTTGCCGCTGCGGCACTGAATCGGGCCGCACCTTCCGATGTCCACCATTGCCAGAATTTTGAAATTGGATGTACGGAGGCCGGAGCGGCCTTGCGCCTCAAGAATCCCATATCAACCCTTCCTCGGCGCACCACGTCGCCCCCGCCTGAATCTACCCCCGGACACGCAAGACCACGTCGAGAATTACCTGTTCTGAGCGGGGCACTTCTGGATGCGGTTCATCACTGCAGCACAGAGCCCGGCCGGGTAGATCCGACCGGGCTCTCTGCCGCCTAGTTCACTGACGTCAGTGTCAGGTGTCAGTCGACTTTGCCGGACAGTGCCACCAGGACACCTGCCAGGGCGAAGAACTTGTTGCCTCCCAGTTCGCGGACCGTGTTGATGCCAAGGCCGGCCAGCAGTTCGTCGTGCTTCTCGGTGAGACCGGCAAGGGCCGATGGTGGCGCGGCCAGGACCTCGTCCAGCGTCGAATTCTCGTACGCCTTGTCGAGTGCTTTGCCCAGTTCAATGGAAACAGCCATAGTCTTGCCCTTTCGTCAATGCGGAAACAAGCCAACCGCCTCGGCCTCACTGAGTAAGGCCTCGGCGGCGGACGAGGGAATATGGGTTCCCGCGTCTGGGGGCAACACTATCCATGGTCTGTAGGAGTGTCGCGCATATGCATGCTGGGCCGCGGGATAATTCACCGGCAGACTGCAACTCAGGGAGCCATGCTCCTGATCCGCTCAGGAAGACGCCCTGCCCGTCACCAGCAGGTCACCCACTTGGCAGTCCAGCGCGTCACAGATCGCCGTCAGCGTGGAAAACCGGATGGCCCGCGCCCGGTCGTTCTTGAGCACTGATAGGTTCACCAGGCTCACACCGACCTGCTTGCTTAGCTCCGTCAGGGTCATCCCCCGCGCCTCGAGGAGTTCATCGAGGCGGCAGTGAATATCCGAGCCCTCGTCATCGGCCGGCATTAAACCAGCCCTTCGGTGTCCTGCTGGAGGCGGCGGCCATACTGGAAGACCCCGGCGATCAGCACCATGACCAGGCCAATCGTCAACGGGGTGGCGTTGATCTCCGCCGCGAAACCGTGTGACAGCCCCGGGGTGCGCCCGTTCGCTGCGATCATCTCCGCCACCCGGCCCAGCGCCCACCCGTCGAGGACCTGGCCGAACGTGCCGGCCAGCGCCAGAAGGGCGCCGCCGGCACCCACCATCCAGACCGATTCTGCGGTGAACAGGACAGCACTGCGAAGCCGGTAGGCCAGCAGGAACACCAGTGCCAGAACGGCCAGGACGCCCACCTGGTTCAGCACCGCGCCCCAGGCCAGGAGCTCCGCGGGACCGGCCGGAAGTTCGGGAATGGTGGCCTCCAGCGACGTGTAATGCCCAGTAGATTCCAGCTCCAGGCCGGGGACCAACTGGTCTTTGCCGGCAAGCGGAAGCTCCAGTGTCACGGGTCCGGTGAAATACCCTACGATTCCCGCTACGGACAGAGCGGTTGTGAGTATTGCGGCAGCGGCCGACGAGATCATCACGATGGTCGCCTCTTTCCGGGAGACAATCGTCGTCCATCCGCGCTGCGGCCTGCCCTGGTCTTGCGTTGCTTCCATCATTCCCCCACGAGTTATCGACAGTCGTTAATAACGACAATCGATAAGCTACGGCAGTCTGCCGGTCTGGTCAACAGCGGCGGATGCTCTTTGGCGAACCGCAACAAGCCGATGAGTAGGATGAGCGACTGTAGGGACAGACGGAATTTCTGCGGCACGTTACAGAGAGGAACCCCACTATGGCTCAGTTCACCGGCAAGGTCGCCCTGGTCACCGGAGGCGGCTCAGGCATCGGCGAAGCGATCAGCAAGGAACTCGCGGCGAAAGGCGCCAAAGTTGTCGTGACCGATATCAACCTGGACGCAGCGCAGCGGGTTGCCCGGGAAATTGTGGATGCCGGCGGCACCGCCTCAGCGGTGCGGCAGGACACGGCAAAAAAGGAGGACGCCGAGATGGTTGTCCGCCATGCCGTGGACACGTACGGAGCTTTGCACTTCGCGGTCAACAACGCCGGCATCGGCGGCAAGCAGGCCCCCGCAGGCGAGACGGACCTGGACGAATGGGACAAGGTCATCGGCATCAACCTCAACGGCGTGCTCTACGGGATGCGCTACCAGATCCCGCAGATGCTCGAGGCCGGGGGCGGGAACTGCGCCATCGTGAACATGGCCTCCATCCACGGCACCGTCGCGGCACTGGGCAACGGCGCTTACACCGCAGCCAAGCACGGCGTCGTCGGAATCACGAAGAACGCCGCCGCCGAGTACGGGCCCCAGGGTCTGCGCATCAACTCTGTTGGCCCCGGCTACATCAAGACACCGCTTGTCGAAAGTAGCCTCAGCCCCGAAGTCCGGAAGGCCCTTGAGGGAAAGCATTCCTTGGGCCGGCTCGGCACGGCGGAGGAAGTTGCCCACCTTGTCAGCTTCCTCCTCTCCGAGGAAGCGTCGTTCATGACGGGCGGCTACTACCTGGTGGACGGCGGCTACACGGCTGTATGACAGCTGGCCGGTGACCGGGGTTCCTGACGATGCCGTGGGAGGCGCCGGTCACCGCCGCTTGAACATAACCCCTCCGATGAGCCCTGCGAGCGCGGCCGGCAGGGCGAACAAACCAAAGATCTGCGGCATCAACGACGGCGGCGTGGTGATCATGGTCGCCAGGCCCACCAGTGCCACCGGCGCCGCAACGCAGAGCGTCACCCATAGCGGGTACTGCCTGATCTGGGACCAGACCGCCGCTGCAATGGAGGCAGCCGACCCGGCGAGCATGAACAGCCGGCCCACACGCAGCCGCTCCACAAACTCCGGCACCGGCTCGTAGGCGAACAACAATGTCCGCTCCAAGGAAATGCCTGTCAGGACGATGGAAACGCCGACCAGCCCTGCCCAAGGCAGCGCCCGCCCCCTCCACCACCGGCGGACAACGTAGCGCTCATCTCCCGGTGAGTTCGTCACCCTGCGATCTTATCCGCTGGCAGCTGCAGGGCACCCGCAGAGCGGAAGCCGGCGCTATTGAAATCCGGCAGGCCGTCCGAAACTCTTGAGCTGTGGAACAAGGCTCGTCTGGCCGGACAGCTCCCCGGCGCGGGGTCCCTCCGGCCACACCGTGGGGCATGGTGCTCAGGTTCGGGCTGGTCAGCCTGGCCGTAGATGCCGTGTCCGACGGCGCGCGCCCGCTCGCCGGACCGCTCCTTGCCCAGTTGGGTGCCTCCGCCTTGGTGATCGGGCTGGTCACCGGCGGCGCCGAGGCTGCAGCCCAGGGGCTCCGGCTCGTCTTCGGGCCCTGGGCGGACCGAACCGGGAAGTACTGGACGTTCACGCTGGCCGGCTATGCCCTCACGGCGCTGTGCATCCCGCTGCTCGCCGTGGCGCCCGCACTGGGTGCCGCGGGGCTCATGCTGGCCTCCGCCCTCATCATTGGCGATCGCGTGGGCAAGGCTGTCCGCAGCCCGGCGAAGACCGTCCTGCTGGCCGCCGTTGCCGAGCCAATCGGGCGTGGACGCGGTTTTGCCGTGCACAAGTCCCTGGACCTTGCCGGCGCATTTGCCGGGCCTCTGATCGCCTCCGCTGTCATCGCGGCCACCGGCGCACTGTGGCCGGCGTTCGCGGTCCTGGCGATTCCTGCCGCGTTTGCCATGGCCCTCCTGTTCCGGATGCGGCGCCGCATCCCCGATCCACACGGACCACGTGTGCCGGGGATGCTGGACGCGCAGACAGATTCGGACGCTGGGGCCTCTGCCGCACGTCAAAAGGAGCGCCTTTCCGCGGTATTCGTCCTCTTCGCCGTTTCCGCATTCTTCTGGAGCGCCGGTCTGGTGGCCTTCGGAGTCATCGCGTTCCACCTGACGTCCACTGTTGGCGTTCCCGTGGCCGCCGTCCCGCTGGTTTACGCCGGCGGCATGGCAGCCGCCGCCCTGGGAGCCCTCGCCAGCGGCTACGCCTACGACCGCGCCGGCGGCGCCGTGCTTCTGGTCCTGCCGGCCCTCGTGGCCGTGATCCCGGTACTGGCTTTCTCCTCGGGGGCGGGACCGGTCCTGGCCGGAGTGTTCGTGTGGGGAGCCGCCAGGGGCATCCAGGACTCCACGGTGAAGGCACTGGTGGCCGATCTGGTAGTACCGGAGAAGCAGGGAACGGCATACGGAATCTTCGCCGGTTTCGAGGGAGGCGGCGCACTCGCCGGCGGCGCCCTGTACGGCGCGCTCTACGGTTCCCGCCCGGCCCTCATTGCTGCCGTGGCCGCACTGCAGGCGGTTGCGACGGCCCTGCTGCTGGCAACCGTGATCAGGTCACGCCGGACCGGCCCCGCCCCGGAGTCCGCCCATGGTCCGGAACCTGAATGACAGTTTCCGGAGTTCACCGAAAGCCAGGACTGCGGATGCCAGGAGGACGCAGGCTCCCCAGTGGTACGCGTCCATGGATGCCGTGCCGAAAGCACGCTGCAGCAATGGCACCTCAACCACGGCCACCTGCAGGACCACAGCCAGCGCGACGGCACCCCACAGCCATTTGTTGACGAACAGGCGGTGGAACGCGCTGGAAGTCTCGGACCGGGAGTTGAACGCGTTGAACAACTGGGCGAACACGAGGGTGGTGAACCCTGCGGTCCGTGCCACCTCCAGGGAATCGTCGCCTTCCACCAGCCCGCCCGGGAGGAAGATGTCGATGGCGAACAGGGATGCAAGCCCCATGACGAGGCCCACCGACAGAATCCCGGACCACATCCGCCTGCCGATGATCCGCTCGGTGCTCCTGCGTGGCTGGCGCGCCATGACGTCGTCGATCTCGGGGTCCACCCCCATGGCGAGCGCCGGGCCGGAATCCGTCACCAGGTTGATCCAGAGGATCTGGGTGGCGAGCAAGGGCAGGGCAACAGCCTCGCCCGGGGCACCGGCCAGGCCCAGCGCCCCGGCAAAAACGACGCCGAGGAAGACCGTGAAGACCTCTCCCATGTTGGAGGACAGGAGGTAGCGCAGGAATTTTTCGATGTTTTCGAAGATGATGCGGCCCTGGCGGACGGCCGAGACAATCGTGGCGAAGTTGTCGTCGGCCAAAATCATCTTGGACGCCTCCTTTGTGACCTCTGTCCCCGCGATGCCCATGGCAATGCCGATGTCCGCCGACTTCAGCGCCGGTGCGTCGTTGACTCCGTCCCCCGTCATGGCCACCACGTTGCCCTGTGCCTGGAGCGCATCAATGATCTGCAGCTTGTTCTGCGGTGCCACCCGCGCGTAAACGGAGGTGGCGGCCGTGACGGCGTGCAGCCCTGCCTCATCCAGCGCATCGAGCTCCGCCCCGGTGACCGCACGCTCCCCCGCTACCGCTATCCCCAGGTCGCCAGCAATCCGGGCCGCGCTGAGCGGATGGTCGCCGGTGATCATCAGCACCCGTATTCCGGCATTCTGCGCCGCGGCCACCGCAGCGGCGGCCTCCTCCCGGGGCGGGTCGATGATCCCCACCACTCCGAGGTACACCAGCGTGCTTTCATCAGCTTCGTCCAGCACCTCAAGTTCGTGCCGGTCCTCTTCGCCGTAGCGGCGGTAGGCGACGCCGAGCGTCCGGAAGGCCTGCGCGGACAAAGCGTCCACCGCTGCCAGCGCCTGGTCACGGCGCACCCCGTCCATCGGAACAATGCTTTCACCCACCTGCAGACCGGTGCAGCGTCCGAGCAGCACGTCCGGTGCACCCTTGGTGACCAGGGACAGGGTGCCCAGTTCCTTGTGGTGCGCCACCGCTGACATCAGCTTCCGCTCCGAGGTGAACGGCACTTCACCGTGACGTTCATATTCGCCGACGCGCTCCGTGACGCCTTCCAGCTTGCGGGCCGCGACGAGGAAGGCCGCCTCGGTGGGATCCCCCTGGATCTCCCACTCGCCGTCGTGCTCTGCCAGCTGGGCGTTGTTCGCGAAGGTGCCGCCGGCAAGGACAAGGCCCACCTCCAGCAGCACGGCCGGATCGATATCGTCCCTGCCCTCCTGGCGGGCGCGGCCCTCCGGCCGGTAGCCGACGCCCGTTAGTTCCACCTCGCCCGAAGCCGTGACAATCCGGCCCACAGTCATCTCGTTCCGCGTCAGCGTTCCGGTCTTGTCCGAGGCGATCACCGTGGCGGAGCCGAGTGTCTCCACCGAGTGCAACTGCTTCACGACGGCGTTGCGCCGGGCCATGCGCTGCACGCCCAACGCCAGCACAACAGACAGGATGGCGGGCAGCCCCTCCGGGACAGCCGCCACCGCGAGCGACACACCGAGCAGCAGGACGGTCACAAGGTCGCTGAGTGAGGTGACGCCGTTAACGGCCACCACGGTGACCATAACCACGACGGCGATGACGATCACCGTGGTGCCCAGAAGCCGGCTCACGCCCGCAATTTCCTTCTGCAGCGGCGTCGGCTCGGCGACAGTCCGCTCTAGCATCCCGGCGATGTTGCCGACTTCGGTGTCCATGGCCGTTCCGGTCACCACCGCCCGTCCCACGCCCTGGGCCACGGCAGTGCCCTTGAACACCATATTGAGCCGGTCGCCCAGCGGAACAACACCGGACAAGGTTCCCGGGTTCTTGAAGACCGGCTCGCTCTCTCCGGTCAGCGAGGCTTCGCTGACACGAAGCGACGTGGCGGTGACCAGGCGGGCATCCGCCCCTACGGCATCGCCCTCACCCAGGACAAGGATGTCGCCGCGAACAAGCCCCGCTGAGGGCACCGTCTTCAGCTGACCGTCGCGCAGGACAGTGGAGTTGGCCGCCGTCATGACCTGCAGTGCCGCCACGGCCGTCTCGGCTTTGTTCTCCTGGACAAAGCCCAGCACCGCGTTGAACAGGACCACGGCACTGATCACGACGGCATCGACCGGAACGCCGCCGGCACCCTCCGCTGCCCAGGCAACCACTGAAATGGCGATCGCAGCCAGCAACAGGTAAATCAGCGGATCCTGGAACTGGGAAACGACCCGCCGCCACCAGGGTGCCGGCGGCGCGGACTCGAGTTCGTTGGGCCCATCTCGCTCAAGCCGGCGGGAGGCTTCCGCCGAGGAAAGGCCGGTAGCGGGGTCAACACGGCAGGCGGCCACGGCTTCGGCCGCCTCACGGAGGTGCCAGGGGACGGCATCGGGGGATGCCGCCCGTCGAGGGGCATCCGTCATGGCGCTGTCACCCACATGCCCCCACCCTTGCCCACCGGGCGGGACGGCGCAAGGGGCCTACGGCCCCCGTCCGGCGTCGGCTCAGCGGCCCGCCCACACCGACGCGGCCCCGGAGTGGCCGGTGATGATGCTCTGGTAGATCAGGGCTGCGCCCGCCAGGGCCCCCACCGTCAACGCGGCGATCCGAACCGCGCGATTGTCCTGCAGCCGTCCGATGGATCCCAGCCGCCGCGCAAAGGGTTCGTGGGTGACAGCCAGCATCACGGCCATGACCACAAAGAACGCCACGGCAAGGTACTTCAAGAGGTCGCCCTGTTCAACGTGCTCGCGGAGGAGATACGACCCCGGACGTGTTTCCTCCAACTGTTCGCCTGCCTGTGCGGTGATAAGCGTTAGCGGCACCAGACCGAGGGAAAGCACGCCCAGCGGCCACACCAGGTATTCCCGGGCCGCACGCCACACGCCGTAGACGATGGCAGCGATCCCCGCCAGCGGAGACAGTACGACGACGCCGTGGATCAGCAGGATGTGGGCAGGCAGCCCCGCTATTTCGATCATTCGAATTCCTCCACTACAACATCAGGTCCCGGATGGATTGACACGCCGGCGCAGCTGCGCGTTAACCGGACCCCTATGATGCTCGCATGGGAGAGCAACAATTAGCCGATATTGCCTCCGCGCTTTATCGGTTGCCGCTCGAAGGATTCGTGGCCGCCAGGACCGCGGCGGCCAAAACTGCTGCCGCGGACAGCGGGCGGGATCTCGCTGATTCCGTCCGGTCGCTGCCCAAGCCCTCGGCCGCGGCCTGGGCGGTGAACATGCTGGCGGTCCACCGGCCGGACGAGCTCAGTGAGCTGGATGCGCTTGGCGCCGCCATGCGCAGCGCCCAGGAAGAGCTCGACGCCGGCGCCCTCCGCGCGCTCTCGCAGGAGCGCCGGCAGCTGCTCACCCGCGTGATGGGAACAGCACGTGAGGTGGCGGAGCAGCAGGGACGAAAAATAAGTGCCGCCGTGGCAGCCGAAGTTGAAGCCACGTTGCGGGCCGCCACCGTGGACGAAGGTGCGGCGTCAGCCGTGCGGAGCGGCCGCCTGCTCCGGGTACTGTCGGCCGACGGCGTGGACCGCGTGGACCTGCGGGATGCCGTGGCGGTCCCCGGCGCGCCCGCGCAGCCGGCAGTGCCGACGTCGGGCAGTGGCCTGAGTGCGGGAGCGCAGGGGGCGCAGGGGGCGCCCGGGACACCGAAACACGGCGTCCCGAAGTCCGCGCCGCCGGACAGCCCGCCTGTTTTAGGGACGGCCGAAAGACCGCGCTTGAAGGCCGTCGGGACGAAACGGCCGGCTCCCGCGCCGTCGGCCGTCGAGCGCGCCGCGGCCCGCCTGTCCGAGGCGGAAGAAGCCGCCCGGTCGGCGGCGGAGGAAGCCCGGCAACGCACCGCGGACTTCGACGAAGCTGAAACGGCACTGACCCGGCTGGGCGACGAAGCCCGGAGCCTCCGCGCGCGCCTCAAGACGGTGGAAGAGGAGTTCGAGCTTGCACGGCGGCGGCGGGAGTCCGCGGCCGCCCAGATGCAGCTGGCCGCCCGCGCCGCGGAAAAGGAACAGCGGGCCGAAGTGCTCGCGAGGGAGAGAGTGCTCCGGCTTCGCAACACGCCGGACTGAGTCGCCTTTACTGTCGGAGGCCGGCTGCACACTGGACTCATGGATACGAACCTCAGCACCAGCCAGGCGGCCACGCGGGGAAACCTCGGCGGCGACGCACCGGAGCCCCGGGAATTCCACGTGACCTATTTTGATACCGACTGCGGCCTGATCCGCACGGAAACGTTCGATTCCCTGCCCGCGGCGGAGCGATTCGCCAACCGGAGCATTTTCGATGAGCAGGGTTGGGCCGTTATCGACGCCGTGCCCGCAGAGCAGGGACGGCTGGCGGCCTGAGAAATCGAGTAGGTGGGTCGGGTTTCCCGACCCACCTCTCACACCACCGTACGTGCGGGCCTCGCATACGGCGGTTCGC
>NZ_JARCCY010000040.1:0-44493 GCF_039907775.1 Arthrobacter sp. CC3 | reverse complement strand
CTGGACCAAGACAGCAGAACAGATCCTCGAATCCATCGGCCGACTTCTGAACCGAATTTCAGGCGCGGGACACTAGGTTCTTCGTGCCCGAACTGCCGGAAGTTGAAGTTGTCCGCCGCGGCCTGGTGAGCTGGGTCCGCGGCCGGACAATCACCTCCGTTGACGTCCTGGATCCGCGTTCCATCCGCCGGCATGCGCTCGGCGCCGAGGACTTCGCGGGCAACCTTGAGGGCGCCCGGGTCATGGATGTGGTGCGCCGCGGCAAGTTCCTCTGGCTTCCCCTGGAGGAACCGGCAGCTGCGACGCCGGCCAATGACCGTCCTGCCGTGGCCCTGATGGCGCACTTGGGAATGAGCGGCCAACTGCTGATGCAGGATTCCGGTGTGCCGGACGAAAAGCACCTGAAAATCCGCCTGCGGCTGAGCCCTGTTGATGGAATGCCGGAACAGCTCAGGTTCGTGGATCAACGCATTTTTGGCGGACTGTTCGTGACGTCGCTGGTTCCCACGGCCGACGGCGGACCCGGCGGCCTGGGGGAGGTGCCCGCGCCCTACATTGCCGCGGAAGCCGCACACATCGCCCGGGATCCGCTGGACCCGCACTTTTCCTTCGACTCCTTCTACCGCCGCTTGCGGAACCGGAAGACGGGGTTGAAGCGTGCCCTCCTGGACCAAGGGCTTGTTTCCGGCATCGGCAACATCTACGCGGACGAGGCACTGTGGCGTGCACGCCTCCATTACGCCCGACCCACCGATACGCTCCGCCGCGCCGATGCCCTGAGGGTTCTCGACGCCGCCCGTGAGGTCATGCTGGATGCCCTCGCCGCGGGCGGGACCAGCTTCGACTCCCTGTACGTCAACGTCAACGGCGCCTCGGGGTACTTTGACCGGTCCCTCAACGCCTACGGCAGGGAAAACCAGGAGTGCAAGCGCTGCGCAGCTGCAGGAATAGTGAGCCTCATGAAACGCGAACAATTCATGAACCGGTCCTCCTACACCTGCCCCGTCTGCCAGCCGAGGCCCCGCAACGGCCGGTGGTAGGCCGAAAAAGCAGGTAGCGCCACTCTATCGAAGCTGTCTTTCCCGGTGTCAGACTGTGCTCAAGGCGGCCGAGGCTGCCGGAATCGCAGGCGCGTTGGTCTTCAACGCCTGAACGGGAGGCGGGGGCCCAATGTTAGCGAAGAGGCTTGTCATCGTGGGGGTGAGTGTCGCGGCAGCGCTGGGCGGTGCCGCTCTTGTCTTCGATCAGCTGGCGGGAGCCCCGGGCGCAAGCCTGTCGGCTCCGTCAGGCACCGGCACTGCCGCCCCGGACGGGGCCGAAGCCTCTCCGGCGCAGGGAGGTCCGGACGCAGGGATACCCGCCGCGCCTGGAACGGCGACAGACAGCGGGACCGGACAATCTCCCGGAGCAGCAGGGGAGGGAACGGGAAGCCCCGCACCGGCCGCCGGGTTGCAGGAGGTTCTTCCCCCTGTGGCGGCGGCCCCCACCGGGCTTCCGGTGCCGTCCACGCCGGCGGCACTGGTTAGCATGCCGCTGCCGCCAACAGCCTCGGCCCAAGGGAAAATCGTGGCTGGCTTCCCCGAGGAATCCCTCCGCTTTCCGGACGGAAGCGTTGTGGTCTCCACCGGTGTATCAGCCGCGGATACGGTGCTGCAGGTGACGGCCGATGCCATATCGGCGGCCAGCCAGGACTCGGTCGTGGGCCATTTCCAGCAGCAGCTCGCAAAACTCAACTTCTGGTCAGAGCCGGCCCCCGCAACGGAGGGACAACGGGCGGTCCGTTTTGTCAGGGGCGCCGATTCGGTGACCCTGACAACATCAGCGACGGGCACGGGCAGTACCCGCTTCATGTTGCTCGGCAACCTTCACACGACGGCGGGGTAGCGGCCATGTATATCTCGGTCTCGGATCGGAACGGCGGCAAGAAGGACGCGCTGCCGGCAGCCAACGATTCCACGGTGCCCCCGCGGGCATTCCGGCTGTCCCCCGTCATCCTCTGGCTCGGTGTCGTCAGCATGTTCACCGATGTCTCCTCAGAATCGGTATCCGCCGTCCTCCCGCTCTACATCACCGGATTTCTCGGACTGTCCGCCATTGCGTTCGGGATTCTGGATGGAATCAACCAAGGGGCCAGCGCGATTGTCAGGATCGCTGCAGGCTGGGCCGCAGACCGCAGCGGACATCCAAAACAGATAGCACTCGCCGGTTACGGACTGTCAATGGTGGCCAGGATCGGTTTCCTCTTCGCCGGCGGTTTCTGGGCGCTGACCGCGATCGTGACCGGTGACCGGATCGGCAAGGGGATCCGGACGGCACCGCGGGATGCGCTGATCACGGTGTCCGCCCAGCCCGAATACCTGGCGCGCCACTTCGGCGTCCACCGGATGCTGGACAACATCGGTGCCGCAAGCGGACCGCTGCTGGCATTCTTCATCCTCATGCTGATTCCGAACGGCTATGGCACCCTTTTCGTGGTCTCCCTGGCCTTCGCGGTGATCGGCGTCGCCGCGCTCGCACTGCTCGTGCCCAACCTGAAGACGGGAAACCCGGCGGGACCCGCGCCGGAACGGAGGCCGGGCCCGGTGTTCGTCTTCCGCTGGAGCCTCTTGCGGGAGCCCGGACTGGGCAGGCTGCTCGTCGCCTCGGGACTGCTCGGACTGCTGACCGTGGGCGACGGATTCATCTACCTCGTCCTGCAGGACCGGGACTCCTTTGCCGTGCAGTGGTTTCCGCTGCTGTACGTGGGCACCAACGTCGTGTTTCTCGTCCTTGCGATCCCGCTGGGCAAGCTGGCGGACCGCTGGGGGAAGGCGAAAGTTTTCGTGGCGGGGCATGTGGCCCTCCTGCTTAGCTATCTCCTCGCTGCGGCGCCGCTTGGCGGATTGGGCCCGACCCTGGCCTGCCTGGTCCTACTCGGAGCCTTCTACGCCGCGACTGACGGCGTCCTCGCCGCCCTTGCGAGCCAGCTCACTCCGCCGGACAAGCTGGCCACGGGCATCGGCGCAGCCCAGACTGTCGTGGCCCTGAGCCGGATGGCAGCTTCGGCCGGCTTTGGCGTGCTGTGGTTCGCACTGGGTCCGTCCACGGCCATGGTGGTGGTGGGAAGCTGCCTGGTCGTCGCCGTACCTGCCTCGTTGCTGATCCTGCGGGCGGGCGCACGTCAGAGGCAAGCAGCTTGAACCCCGCAAGCGGCAGGAACCGCTGGATCATCCTTTTGGCGATTACAGTGGTGGTCCTTACGGCTGCCGGCTCCTACGCTGCCGTCGCCTTCCAGCGCTTCCAGGACAGCCGCTCGGCAGCGTCCGCCGTCAACGTGGCATCCGGCGGTGCCCTCCCGGAAGCCCCCTTTGTCCTGTTCCGCAACACGGCGGCTGGACAGGGGTACGGGATGGCCGGCACCGTTCCGCTGGCGGCACCCGGCGGCCGGCGGTCGCTGGCGTCCGAGGCCTGCGACCGGGTCTACGGCACCGCCCGGAACCTCGTTTGCCTGAAGACAAACCGCGGGCTCGTCACCAACTTCGAGGCAGTCCTGCTGGACCGGCAATGGCAGCCCACCGGCCGGTGGGCTCTGCCGGGGATCCCCAGCCGTACACGGATGAGCGCTGACGGCTCACTGGTGTCCACCACGGTGTTTGTCTCCGGCCACTCCTACGGCGCTGCCGGCTTTTCAACCGAAACGTCCATCAGCCGGACTGACGGAGGCGCCGGAACCGGGAGCCTGGAAGGTTTCGCCCTCCTGGCCAACGGGGCGCAGGTGACGGCGGCGGACCGGAATATCTGGGGCGTGACCTTCGTCCCCGGGGATACTGACGCGTTCTATGCCACGGCGGCGTCGTCAGGGCGCATCTGGCTCGTTAAAGGAAGCATTTCGGCCAGGACCCTTACGGCAGTCCATGACGGCGTCGAGTGCCCCTCGGTTTCGCCGGACGGCACCCGCATTGCCTACAAGAAGAACACTGGCACGGCCTTGGCCGCACACTGGAAGATCGCCGTCCTGGACCTGGAAAGCGGAGTCGAAACGGTCCTGTCAGAGGCCCGCAGCGTTGACGACCAGATCGAGTGGCTCGATGACGTAACACTGCTCTACGGGCTGCCCCGCGACGGCGCTGCGGGCGACAGCGATATCTGGCAGATCGGGACACATCCTTCTGCCCCTGCCTCGCTCTTCATAGAGCACGCCTGGTCGCCGTCCGTGGTGCGCTAACTCCCGCCGTAGGATCCGCCCGCCGCACCGGCAACGTCTCCCCGCACACACCCCAGCCGTAGGCGAGGGCCCCTCCGCACCGCCATGAGCGGTACGGCCGAGGAGCTTCTTCCGCGGTGAGGCCCGAAGGCTCCCCGGGGTACAGCAAAGGGCCCCTCGATGTTTGGCCGAGGGGCCCTCAGGGTGTCACGGTTTCCGGTTCCGGATTACTTCGGAGCGAAGACAACGTCCACGAAGTAGTTGGTCGAATTGCTTGTTTGGTTAGGAACCGCCGTTCCCGAACCAAAACGGTACAGCCCGTTGTTGTTGGCCCTGGCTGTCAGCGCACCGCTTGTCCACGCCTTGGAAAAGAAGTTCGGCGTATAGGAGTAACGGCCCGCCGGGGCGTTGTAGGACACGACGTAGTTCGTGCCTACTGTCAGCGCTATCGGGGTCGGCAGCAATGCGGTCTGCCAGCCGCTGGCCGTTTCGTTCGTGAACGTCACTTTAGCCAGCCGCACACCAGATGCCGTCCACAGCGAACCTGTGTGAGTGCCCGTGTTGCTCGTCCCTTTGTAGAAGCGGATGGCCGTGACAGAACCGGCAACGGAGGACTTGAACACCACACCGAGTTCCACTGCCCGGACATCCGTTGACGCTGCGATCTGCGGCAGCACAGACGCGAAGAGGGACTGTGTGGGCGGCGGAGGAGTGAGCGTGGTGAACTGCCACGAGGTGGGCGCCAGCGCCGCGCCCGCCAGCGACACGACATTGGACGCGCTCGCTGTGATGACGGTATTGGCAGGCAACTGTTGTGCCGGCGTGAACGTCAGCGTGCGGCCGTCCGCGGACAGCGCCGACGCTCCTGCAATGTTGGCTCCGCCGGCCGCCAGGGTGAGTGAAGCGCCGGGCTGTACGGCCGAGGACACCGTGAGGCTCGGCTGGACGTTGAGCGCCACCGCGGTGGCATTCGGTGCCGGCGACTGCGCAGTCACCGTCAAAGGCTCCGGCGGAGGCGGAGGCGCCACACCCGACGTTTGGAAGACCAGGTCAACAAGGTAGCTGGAGCTGGACGACGAACCCGGGAAGTCGCCGCTGTAGGAGAACCCGCCGGAGTCGGCTGCCGTCCGCAGCGGTCCGCTCGTAAACCCGGTGGTGAAGCCGCCGGGTGTTGCCGAATACGTGCCGGTCGGCGACTTGTAGGCTGCCACATACTCGGTGTCAGCTGCGATGGCCACTGGCTGGTTGAAGGTAGCCGTTTGCCAGCCGGCGCTGGACTCGGCCGTGAATGTGACTGTCGCGAGCTGTTGGCCTGTGATGCTGAAGAGGCCTCCCGTGTGGATTCCGGTGTTGCCGGCGGACTTGTAGAAGCGGATGCCGGTGACCTGTCCGCTGGTGGAGCTGGCGAACCGTACGCCCAAAGCCAGCGGGGCTGCGTCCTTGACTTCCAGAACGGTCGGGGTGACCGTGTCCTGGTAAAGGGTGCAGGGACAGACTCCATCGGTCCGGGGGAGCGGCACCGTGGTGAAGGTCCAAGTTCCGCCGGCGCTGAGCGGCTGGTTAGTTGTGGAGGTGGCCGTCAGGTTCGCCGTGTAGCTGGTGGCCGCCGCAAGTTGTGCCGAGGGCGTGAATGTCACCTTGCCAGTTGCCGGGTCGTAGTTCGTGGTCCCGGCGATGTTTGTGCCCCCGGGGCCAGCAAGCGTGAACTGGACACTCGCTGCGGTGGCCGGTTTGGAGAATGTCGCGCTGACAGTTGTGTTCAGCCCAACACTGGACGAACCGGGGAGCGGGGTTTGGGCGCCCGCCACAAACGCCGGTTCCGGGTATTGGACCACGACATCCACCAGGTAGCTGGCAGTGGAGCGGACATTCGGGAAGTCGTTGCTGTACGAATAGGCGCCGGCATCGGAGACAGTCCGCAAGTTTCCGACGCTAAGGCCGCCGGGACCAAAGCCGTTCACCGTGGCGGAGTAGGCACCCGTCGAGGTCTTGTAGGCCATGATGTACTCGGTGTTGGCCGACATCCCGACCGGCTGGTTGAAGTACGCCGTCTGCCATCCGGCTGTGCTCTCATTGGCGAAGGTGACTGTTGCCAGTTGTTGCCCCGCGGCGGTGAACAGAGTGCCGGTATGGGTGCCGGTGTTGCCGGCGGACTTGTAAAAGCGGACACCTGTGACGGTGCCATCGGCTGTGCTGGAGAAACGGACGCCGAGGGTCAGCGGGACGCCGTCCCTGATCTCCTGGATTCCGGGGAGGACCGAGTCATCGTAGAAGCTGCACGGGCAGCTGCCTGGAGACGGCGGCGAGACCACCGTGGTGAAGGACCATGCTCCACCGGCAGTAAGGGACCCGCCGGTGGAGGCAGTAGCGCTGAGCGTGGTAGTGTACCCTGTCGCCAGGGAGAGGACGGCAGCCGGTGTGAACGTCACTTTGCGCGTTGTGGAGTCGTAGCTGGTTGAGCCTGCCACAGTGGTGCCGTCGGCTGCTTTAAGTGTCAACTGCACGCTGGATGCCGTCACCGGCTTTGAGAAGACGGCCCCGACCGTTGTGCCCTGCGGGACGCTGGACGATCCGCCCAGCGGCCACTGTCCCGAAGCGGTCAGCGGGGTGCTGTCCACCGTGTCGAACACGGCATCGACGAAATAATTGCCGTTGTTGAAACTATTGGTGGGATAGCTTGGCTCAGTGCCATAGACGCCAGCCGGCTCAGCCCCGAATCCGCCCGCCACGGTCAGGGGAGCGTCGCTAGAACCGGCGTACACCCATCGGTTTTCTTGGGCTGAATAGCGACCGTTCGGCGCCCAGTAGGAAACGACATATTTTTGTCCCGCGGTAACTGGAACGGGCTGGCTGAACAGGACCTTCTGCCAGCCTGACGCCGTCTCCGATGTGAACGTGGCGGTCGCCAGACGTTGCCCGGCCGAGTTCCAGACAGAGCCGACGTGGGTGCCGGTATTTGCGGTGCTTTTATAAAATCGGACTCCGGTGATGAAACCGTCTACGCTCGGCGTGATCTTCATGCCAAGCTCGTAGGCGCCGGCATCACCGGCGTCGGGAACGGCCGGCACTTCCTGGCCAAAGACGGTGTAGGGGCCGCTGAGCTGCAGGTTACGCGTCGCAGGGGCACCGATGTTGGCGCTGTCGTCCACTGCGCGAACCATGATGCTGGCCGTGTTGAGTCCCTTTTGGATGTAGGAGTAAGTCCAGTTTTGTTTTCCTTGGGCCGGATGCCAGGTGCGGCCGCCGTCGGCTGAGACTTCGACGCCAGCCACGATGCCGCCGGTATCGCTGGCGGTGCCTGAGACCGTCACGCTACTGCCGTGGGCAACCGTGGCTCCTGCCGCGGGCGAGGAAATGGTGGTTGTTGGTGCTGTCACATCACTACTGGCGGTTGCCGCGGTCAAGGCAGGGTCACGCGTGCCGGGCTGGGCGCCCATATCCGCCAGCAGATTGACCTGTGCCTGCTGCATCCGCGGGTCCGCAGCGGCTCCATCGCCGTCATGCTGTTGGTCCAAGCCCCACGTCCATTGCACGCTACCGGCGGAAAAGACCAGCGCTCCGCTCGCAGCGCGGTACAGGGTGGTGCTGTGCGTGGTGGTTCCGGGCTTTACCGTGTTACCGAAGTCTTGGAGGTACTGGGATGTGGGGCCGGTGGTGGTGGACAGCCTGACCAGGCCCGCCGGCCTGTAGCCGTTGTCCAGGTCCTCGTCGGACTCGTATCCGACAGTATGGGGTGCAAGTTGCGCGGAACTGCCGGCGGCGAGCGACGAGAGCGCCGTGTTACGCCACAGGCGTCCCTTACCCTCCTCGGCGCTCACCGTCACGGGCAGATCTGTGAAGTTTGACATGTACAGGGTTCCCGTCAGTGCGTTCTCCGGCAGGCCGCCCCCGTTAGCCGGCGACGCGAACCTGGGATCGCGCCAAGTTCCGGTCCACTCGGTGCTTGGATCGATCTTGCCGTTTGACCAGGTCTCTTTGTAAGAAGTGATGGTCCGGTACCCGGCCCCGTCGACCTGGGAGGGTTCGTACCGCGTGCGCCAGTAGCCTTCATTGCCGGACAGGAACTGCAAGTTCACGCCGGCGTCACGGGCTGCCTCGATGTTGGCCCGCTGCGCGCCGGACCAGTATTCGTCGTGGCCTACGGAGAGGAAGACTTTATGGTTCAGGAGTTGCGCGCCGTTCCGGTCGGTGTCGATGCCGCTGATGTAACTGACGTCGTAGCCGTTCTTCTCCAGGAAACGCACCAGCGGGTATTCATTGCCGAAATAGAAGTCCCGGCCGGAAGACTCGCCCCTGGTGGCAAACGGCCGGTTGTAGCTGATTTTGTATGCCCTCCCGTTGACTGCACCTTGGTAGAAATCGGCCCCGCCATAGGTGTTGTAGGCCTGCCACGTTGTGTCGGAGGTCTGGAAGACCACGTCGGACTTGCTGCCGTCGGAGCGGACGACGAAGGTGATATGGCTTCGGCCGCCGGTGTCCGGCCGGGTCAGCAGGGCGACATATACGCCGGAGACTGCCGTCGCCGGTACCTGCCATGTGGCCGAGACAGCCCATACTCCGCAGTCGTAGAGTTCGGTTGCTACGTCTGAACGGCATTGAGGCTGTGATTGCCTGAAAGCAAGTGGGGTGACGTTGGCGATCTTGCGAGCGCCGAGCCCTTGATACCAGCCGGTCCGGTAAATGGCAATGGTGTAGCTGGGCGCATTGGTATCGACCTTGAAGTTAATCGGTTGGCCGGCATTGACGCTGATTTCCGTCGCGAAACCCTGAATGGCGGAGTCGCCTGCGCCGTCGATGTCCCATTCCGACGGAGGGCTTCCCGGTTTGGAGTTTTCACACGCTATGGCGTTCACAACCGGAGAGCAGGGGTCCGCCGCGTACGCGAAAGGTAACAGCGCGGCCGGTGCCGCAGCGGGCAGAAGCGCGGCCACCATGGCCAATGACAGCAGAAAGACGACCTGCTTGAAGGCTCTAATGGTGCGATCGACTGAGGACTGGGACATGTGAACTCCTGGAGTGAGTGCGCAGTTGCGGATCAGGCGGTGCTCGATGCACTGCCCTGCATGCCGCCCCCCGGCGCAGCCAAACCAAGATATTCAGTTGTCGTCCATCAAAAGGTTGCGTCGTTAACGCCCCTCACTGCATCATGGCCTGTCCAGCTTCGCTGGATCTTGCCAAGTCGATCCGGTGTGAGACCACCGGGTCGAGCAGCGTCAAGCAACCTCTAGCCGCGAGTCTAAGGGTACGCGGGGACGCGAGGCAAGGGTCTGATTGCGTGAACATGCCCAAATCCGGGCAATGTCGGTGCCACGCAGTAGATTTGAGGCAGGAACACGCCGAATTTCAGCACTCAGAATTTCAGCAGCTCAGAACATCAGCCACTCAGGAGATCCGAAACACCTTGCACCTCAAGAGCCTGACCGTCCGCGGATTCAAGTCGTTCGCGTCAGCCACGACGTTCGACTTCGAGCCGGGCGTCACTGCAGTGGTCGGTCCGAACGGTTCCGGAAAATCCAATGTTGTGGACGCCTTGTCCTGGGTCATGGGCGAACAGGGTGCCAAAACACTGCGCGGCGGCAAGATGGAGGACGTCATCTTCGCGGGCACGTCGGGCCGGCCGCCGCTGGGCCGGGCCCACGTCTCGTTGACCATCGACAACACAGACGGCGCCCTGCCGATCGAGTACAGCGAAGTGACCATCTCCCGCACGCTGTTCCGCACCGGCGGGTCGGAGTACGCCATCAACGGCGCTGGCTGCCGGCTCCTGGACATTCAGGAACTGCTCTCCGATTCCGGACTGGGCCGTGAAATGCACGTGATTGTGGGGCAAGGGCAGCTGGATAAGGTCCTGCACGCCACACCGGAGGACCGGCGCGGCTTTATCGAAGAAGCCGCCGGGATTCTCAAACACCGCCGGCGCAAGGAAAAGACGGTCCGGAAGCTGGAGGCGATGCAGGCGAACCTGCAGCGACTGGGTGACCTCACCAGTGAAATCCGGCGGCAGCTGACCCCGCTCGGCAAACAGGCGGAAGTGGCCCGCCGCGCCCAAAGCGTGCAGTTTGAAGTGCGGGACGCCCGAGCCCGGCTCCTGGCGGACGACCTTGTGCAGCTGCGGTCCGTCCTGGCCCAGGAGGTGGCGGATGAATCCGCGCTGAAGGCGCGCAGGGCGATTGTGGAGCAGGGCCTCGAAAACGGTCGTCAGCGGCAGTCGGCGCTGGAACGGCAGGCGGCCGAGGCAACGCCCAAGCTCAACGCTGCGCGGGACACCTGGTACCAGCTCTCGGCAGGCCGCGAAAGATTCCGTTCCCTCGGGTCGCTTGCGGAGGAACGCCGCCGGTTGCTGGGCGCCGCGGACGAGATGCCGGACTCGGGACGGGATCCGGAACAGCTTGAAAGAAACGCTGCCCGCGTCCGCGAAGAACAAGCCGCACTGGAAGACGGGATCCTGCAAAAACGCATCGCGCTGGAAGCCGCGACGGCAGCCAAGCAGGACGCCGAGAGTGCGGCGAGTGCCGAAGACAAACGGCTGGCTGCTGTGCTTCGTGCGGCTGCCGACCGCCGGGAGGGGCTGGCAAAACTGGCCGGCCAGGTGGGTGCGGCACGGTCACGCGTTGAGGCGGCACAAGCCGAACTTGGCCGGCTCCGGGAATCCCAGGCCGCCGGTGACGAGCGGCGGCGCCGCGCCCAGAGCGATTTTACGGCGCTGGAATCGCAGGTCGCCGGCGTCGAGGACGGCGAGGAATCCCTTGACGCCGATTACGAGGATGCCAGCGCTGCCCTGGACGAAATCCTGACCGACATTGAAGCCCTCACGTCGGCCGGGCGCGACGGGGAACGGGAACGCGATTCGCTGCTCGCCAGGCGCGACGCACTCCAGCTCGGGCTCAACCGCAAGGACGGGTCCGGCCGCGTGGCCGGCTCGGGATTGCCCGGGGTCATTGGGCCCCTGGCCTCGATGCTCGCCGTCGAATCCGGCTATGAAGCGGCCGTCGCCGCCGCATTGGGGAACTGCTCTGACGCCGTCGTCGTCCGGGACGACGGTACCGCCGTCGAAGCGCTGCAACTGCTTAAGGACGACGACGCCGGCCTCGCCTCGCTGCTGCTGGCGGCCCCTGCCGGGCAGGGCAACCCGGAAGCGATGTCTGATGTACCCGCTGTGCCGGCCCGACGTCCCCTTCCGCAGGGTGCCCGATGGGCTGCGGAGCTGGTCAGGGCATCTGACGCCGGCGGTGCCGCGGCGGACCTGCTGCTGGACACCCTGGTGCGCAGCGTGTTGGATGCCACTGTGGTTGTTGACGGCCTGGAAGCGGCGTCGGAGCTTATCCGCGAGCAGCCTTGTCTGACGGTTGCGACGCGCGCGGGCGACGTCTTCACAGCCTTCACCGTCCGGGGCGGCTCGGCGAGTGCACCGTCGCTGCTGGAAGTGCAGGCTGCCGTCGACGACGCCGAAACGAGGCTCGCCGCGGTTGGCGCCGATCTCGAACGGAACCGGTTTGCACTGGCCTCGGCGGTGGCGCGAAAGGCCGAAGCCCAGGAACGGGCAGACGCCGCCCTGGACCGTCTCCACGAATCAGATGCCCGGCTGGCCGCCGTGGCGGAACGGCTGGGCCATCTAAACTCGGTCCTCCGGAGCGCAGTGGGGGAGAGCGAAAGGCTCGGTGCGTCGCTGGCCAGGGCCGAGGCAAACATTGTCGCCGAACAGGAGGCCCTCGAAGCCGCGACCGCACGCCTCGATGCAGCCCGGCAGGCCCCCGCGGACGAGGAGCCCTCAGCCGAGCTCCGTGACGAGCTGGCGCTGGCGGCGTCCGCGGCACGGTCTGCCGAGATGGAGGCCAGGCTTTCGCTCCGGAGCGCCGAGGAACAACTCACCGCCACCCGCAACCGGGCCCTTTCATTGGAACGTGCCGCGGCGGCCGAGCGCCGGGCGCGGGAAGAAGCGGCGCGGCGTGCCCGCCGCCGCAGGCTCCAGGCGGGCCGGGCTGCTGCTGTTTCGGCTGCGGCGGAGCAGGCTATCGCGTTCATGGACATCTCCGTGGATCTCGCCCTCCGCGCCCGGGACCTTGCGGAGGAAGAGCGGGAGCTGAGGGATCGCGAACTTGTGGAGGTACGGTCACAGAATGACGCCCTGGGCCGCGAGCTGGCGGAACTGACGGATTCGGTGCACCGCGACGAGCTTGCCCGGACGCAGCAGCGGCTGCGGATCGAGGCCCTCGAGCTGCGCTCGGTCGAGGAGCTCGGCTTGTCTCCGGACCAGCTGGTAGCGGACTACGGTCCGGACCAGCCGGTGCCCGTGACCGCCGAAGAATCCGCCGACAAGTGGGCGGCCCTCCGCGCGGTGGTGGACGAGGACGGCAGGCCGATCCCGGAGGGCAAACCGTTTGTCCGCGGCGAGCAGGAAAAACGGCTTCGCAAGGCCGAGCGGGATCTCTCCTCCCTGGGCCGGGTGAACCCGCTGGCACTGGAGGAGTTCACGGCCCTGGAGGAACGGCACCAGTTCCTCAGCAGCCAGCTGGAGGACCTCAAATCCAGCCGCAAGGATCTGCTGGACATCATCAAGGAAGTGGATGACCGTGTCCAGAAGGTCTTCGCCGAAGCGTTCGCGGACACCTCGGCACAGTTCGTCCGTGTGTTCGCCCGGCTCTTTCCCGGCGGCGAGGGCCGGCTCGTCCTGACCGACCCGTCGGATATGCTCACCACGGGCATTGAGGTGGAGGCACGGCCGGCCGGCAAGAAGATCAAGCGGCTCTCCCTGCTGTCCGGCGGCGAACGTTCGCTGACCGCAGTGGCCCTGCTCGTGGCCATCTTCAAGGCGCGCCCGTCGCCGTTCTACGTGATGGACGAAGTGGAGGCTGCTTTGGACGACACCAACCTGGGCAGGCTCATCACGATCTTCGAGGAACTCCGTGAGTCCAGCCAACTGATCGTCATCACGCACCAGAAGCGGACCATGGAGGTTGCCGATGCACTGTACGGCGTCACCATGCGGGGCGACGGGGTGTCAACAGTCATCAGCCAGCGCCTCGGCGCCGAAGTCTAGCCCGGCTGCGGGCCCGCGGCCGACGCCGGCGTCAGTCTCCGGCCGCGTCCCGCGATTGTGAGAAGCTAGGGGAGTGAATGACATCCTCCCCATTATCCTTGCCATCCTCGCTGCCCTGGTGGTCGTTGGCGGACTGATCCCGGTCCTCCTGAAGACCCGCCGGAACATCACGAAGTACCCGGGCACCCGCGACGCCAACGATCCTGTCGAACCCGTGCGCGGCGCGGGCGGAACGCTGGTGGAGGACCGCCCGGCGGTGACAACCGAGCGCCAGGCGCCAGCCGCCGTCGACCTCGAAGGACTGGAACCGGCCGAGGTCCCGGACGACGCGGCGGGGCTTGAAACCATTGCTGTCGAAACTCCGCTGCCGGTTGCCGGACGGCTGACCCGGCTCCGTGAACGCCTTGTCAGGTCCAACAACATCCTCGGCAAGGGCCTGCTCGCGCTCTTGTCCAGCGACAAGATTGACGAAGACGTCTGGGACGAAGTCGAAGAAACCCTCCTGCTGGCGGATCTTGGCACCGCACCGACCATCCAGCTGGTGGACGCCCTCCGGGAACGCGTCAAGGTGCTGGGGACACGGACCCCCGAGCAGGTCAAGGCCCTGCTTCGCGAAGAATTGATCAAGCTCGTGGACCCGACCATGGACCGCAGCCTCCGCACCGAACGCCACGCTGACAAGCCCTCTGTCATGATGGTGGTCGGTGTCAACGGCGTAGGAAAAACCACCACAGTGGGCAAGCTCGCGCGCGTCCTTGTGGCCGAAGACAAGGACGTCCTGCTGGGCGCTGCGGACACGTTCCGTGCCGCAGCCGCCGAACAGCTCGCCACGTGGGGCCAGCGCGTCGGCGTTCCCACCGTGAAGTCCGACGTCGACGGCGCCGACCCCGCCTCAGTCGCCTATGAAGCGGTCAAGGCAGGAATCGACCAGGAGGTCGACGTCGTGATGATCGACACCGCCGGCCGGCTGCAGAACAAAGTCGGCCTGATGGACGAGCTCGGCAAGGTCAAGCGCGTCATCGAGAAGCTGGCCGAAGTGGACGAGGTCCTTCTGGTGCTGGATGCCACCACCGGACAGAACGGCCTGAACCAGGCCCGCGTGTTTTCCGAGGTCGTGAACATCACCGGCATCGTGCTCACCAAACTGGACGGCACCGCCAAGGGCGGCATCGTGGTGGCAATCCAGAAGACGCTCGGGGTTCCGGTCAAGCTGATCGGGCTGGGCGAAGGCGCGGACGACCTCGCACCGTTCGACGCCGAGAGCTTCGTGGACGCGCTGCTGAACTAGGTGCGCTGCTGAACTACGTGCACTGCTGAACTACGTGCACTGCTGAACTACGTGCACTGCTGAACTACGTGCACGGCTTAGGCAGGCCTGTGGACGGTCTCCCGCGCGAAGAGCCAGCCGGCCGCAGCCACGATCAGCACGCCACCGGTCACGCCGAAGGCCCAACCGTACCCTAACCGGTCCGCGAGCACACCGGCGAGGACGGGGCCGACGATGGCACCCGCGTCGGACATCATCTGGAAGACCGCGAGCACCCGGCCGCCGGAGCGCCCGTTGCCGATCACGTCGGCAATGGCGGCCTGCTGGGCCGGACCCAGCAGGCCGGAACCTATTCCGGCGACGGCGGAGGCCGCCAGGAACCAGGTCATGTCGTGGGTGAACCCGATTCCCGCCGTCGCCACGCCCGTCAGGACCAAACCGGCAATCATCAGGGGCTTGCGTCCGAGGCTGTCAGCAAGTTTCCCCGAGACTGTCAGTGCTGCGGCGTTGCCGCCGGCAAAGACGGCCAGCGCCCAGCCCGCCGCAGCCGGCCCCCCACCCAGCGCCGCCACGGCGAAGAGCGGCACCGTGGCCATGCGCACACCGAACGTAGCCCAGCCGTTGGCGAAGCTGGAAAAGAGTCCAGCACGGTAGGCACTGTCCTGCATCGCCTCGCCCAGCCCCATCGCCGGCCCGGTGCCGCCGTCCTTCCGTGATTTCCCCGGCACATGGCTGAGCTGGGTCTGGACCACCAGTGCCGCCAGGACCAGCGCGGCCGCGTACGCCAGGAACGGGATGCGCAGGCCGAAGCCGGCGAGCAATCCGCCGACGATGGGGCCGCAGACGTTGCCGATGAGGAAAGCGGAAGCGTAGGCGCCGGAAACCCTTCCGCGGCTTTCCGGCGGTGCCAGCCGAACCACCAGGGCCATGGATGCGACCGTGAACATCACCGAGCCCGCGCCGCCCAGTCCCCGGAAAATGAGCAACTGCCAATAGTCCTGGGCGAACGCGCACGCCGCAGTTGAGACGGCCACGATCAACAGGCCGGCAACATAGACGGGACGTTCGCCCAGCTTCACGATCAACGCGCCGCCGGCAGGCGCGAACAGCAGCCGCGTGAAGGCAAAGATGCTCACAATGACGGCGGCGGCAGTGGCGCCGACGTCGAAGGTGGTGGCGAATTGGGGCAACACAGGCGCCACCAGCCCGAAACCAAGCGCAATCAGGAACGCTGCGACCAGCATCACCTTAATGTCGCGCGGGAGGCGTGTGCCGGGAGTCTGTGCCGCGGGGCCGGGGTGGCCTGGTGGGCCGCCATTTCGGCCGGGCAAGGCCTTACCGGGGCGGAAACGATCGTTCATGGTGCCGTTGTCCTTGCGGAGTGCTGTGGAGGGCGTTTGGGACTGGTGAAACATAACCGTAACAAGTGGGATATGCACCATTTACTTCCGGGAGGTTCTTGTAACAACCCGGACATCTAATTCCTCCGCCGGCGAAACACAGCCCGGCAAAAATCTTCTTAGAACGCAAATAGGCGTTGGGCATGCGGAGAACTCCGCGGGATCAACAAAGCATCTAGGCAAGGGAGGACGTGCACCATGGAACTTACCGCAGGTCACGTATGGCTTATGGTTGCGGCGGCACTTGTGCTGTTCATGACACCAGGGCTGGCATTTTTCTACGGCGGCATGACGCGTGCGAAGGCCGCGCTGAACATGATGATGATGAGCTTCATCTCCATCGGCATGGTCGGTGTGGTGTGGGTACTCTGGGGCGCATCCATGAGCTCCGGCGAAGGCTTCATGCAGATCGTCGGCAACCCGTTCGCAACGTTCGGACTCGAGGGAATCACCACCCCGGACGGACTCATCAAGGTCGGCTACGCAGCAACCTTCGCCATCATCACGGTGGCACTGATCAGCGGCGCCATCGCGGACCGCGCAAAGTTCGGCGCATGGACCGTGTTCGTCCCGGTCTGGGTCACGCTGGTTTACTGCCCGATCGCCTACATGGTCTGGGGCGGAGGCCTCTTCGGGCCTGAGGGTGCCGTCGGCAAGGCTCTCGGTCCTGCCATTGACTTCGCCGGTGGCACCGTGGTGCACATCAATGCCGGTGTGGCCGCACTCATTCTCGTTTTGATCATCGGCAACCGCAGGGGCTTCGGCAAGGACCCGAACCACCGCCCGCACAACATCCCGTTCGTGATGCTCGGTGCGGCGATCCTGTGGTTCGGCTGGTTCGGCTTCAACGGCGGCGCAGCAACGACGGCGGAACAGGGCGGCCTAATCTGGGTCAACACCCTCGCCGCACCGGCAGCTGCCATGCTCGGCTGGCTCATCACCGAACGCATCCGCGACGGCCACCCCACGTCACTGGGCGCAGCTTCCGGCGTGGTGGCCGGCCTGGTCGCCATCACCCCGGCTTGTGCAAACGTCAGCCCGATCGGCGCGCTGGGCCTCGGCGTCGTCGCCGGTGTGGCCTCCGCCCTGGCAGTCGGCCTGAAGTTCCGCTGGGGCTTCGATGACTCGCTGGACGTTGTCGGCGTCCACCTCGTCTCGGGCGTTATCGGTACCGTGGCACTCGGCTTCATCGCCCTCCCGGTTGAAGGGGTCGGTGGCGGCCTGTTCTACGGCGGCGGACTGACCCAGCTGTGGGCCCAGCTCGCAGCGGCGGGCATTGCCATCGCCTACTCGGCCGTCCTGACGACCGTGATCGCACTGGCCATCCACAAGACCATGGGCTTCCGCGTCTCCCAGGAGCAGGAAGTTGTGGGCGTGGACCTCAGCCTGCACGCAGAAACTGCCTACGAATTCGGCGTCGGCGGCCACGGCGGGAGCTTCCAGCCGCTGCATGAACTGATCACCGGCAAGCAGGGCGAGGAGTCCGCTCCGGTAGCCGAAGACGGCAAGAAGACTGACGCAGCAACAGGTAAGGAAAGTGTGGGGGCATGAAACTGATCACAGCAATCGTCCGGCCGGAAAAGCTCGACTCCATCCGGGAGGGGCTCGAATCCTATGGCGTGCAGGGCCTCACGGTCAGCGCCGCCAGCGGGTACGGCAGGCAGCGCGGGTACACCGAGGTGTACCGCGGGGCTGAGTACAACGTGGACCTGCTTCCCAAGATCCGCGTTGAGGTCCTGGCCACGGACGAACAGGCGGACGACATCCTGGATGTCATCATCGCCAGCTCCAACACAGGCCGTGCCGGTGACGGCAAGGTCTGGACGGTGGACGTCTTTGAAGCTGTAAGGGTACGAACGGGTGAACGCGGCTCAGCCGCCATCTAGCCGACGGCCAGCCCAATGAGCTTTGCCTCAAGCGGGCCCGGCACCTGACAAGGTGCCGGGCCCGCTTTTGCGTTGGGAACCGCTGCGTTGCGAAGACCTGCGGTGGGAACCGCTGTGTTGGGAACAGTTACCTTGGGAACGGCGGCGCTGGGAGCACCTAGGCCGGCCAGCCCTCGGGACCGGACGTTCCGGCCGCGTATTCCTCCATGTGAACGCTGCCGCGTTCCCATGCCTTGATCACCGGCTCAATGATCCGCCAGCAATCCTCGGCGGTGTCCGCCCGCACTGAGAGCAGCGGATCGCCGGTGAGGACGCCCTCGAGCACTTCACCGTAGGGCAGCAGGTCGGAAGCGCTGAGTTCGGCGTTGAGCGTTACCCGGTCGAGGCTCAGGACGTTGCCGGGGCCGTTCACGTCGACGTCGAACTGGAGGGTGTCGGGCCCGAACCCGATGCGGAGCTGGTTGGGCGAGTCGACGCCGGTGAATCCTGCGGGCAGGTGCGGCACTGGCTTGAAGGTGACAACTGCCTCCTTGCGTTTTGCTCCGAGCGCCTTGCCGGAACGGAGGATGAAGGGGACACCCTGCCACCGCCAGTTGTCGATGCCCACCTGCACCTCCGCGAGTGTTTCGGTGTTCCTGGCCGCGTCCACGCCTGCTTCCTTGACATAGTCGGGGACCTGCCTGCCGTCGATGGACCCGGCGGTGTATCGGGCCCGCCGCGTGTTCGCGCGGTAGGGGGCCTTGATGCTGCTGGCGCGCAGGAGGGTGGCCACAGCGTCGCGGAGATCGCGCTCATCGACGGTTGCCGGCGGCTCGATGGCCATCAGGGCCATGATCTGCAGCAGGTGGCTCTGGATCATGTCACGGAGCGCGCCGGCGGCGTCGTAGTAGCGTGCGCGGCCTTCCAGCGCCAGGTCCTCATCAAAGATGATCTCCACCTTCTCGATGTAATCGCGGTTCCAGACCGGCTCCAGGAAGGTGTTGGCGAAACGCAGGCCGAGGATGTTGAGCACCGTCGCCTTGCCCAGGAAGTGGTCCACCCGGTGGATGTGGTCCTCCAGGACCAGCGCCGCCAGGGTCACGTTGAGGTGGCGGGCGGAATCCTCACTGGAACCGAACGGCTTTTCCATCACCAGGCGCGTGCCGGCGGGCACGTCCTCCGGGGCCAGCACTTCGCAGGCTTTTTGGCTGACGTGGGGCGGAAGGGCGAAGTACACCGCCACCGGGGCTTCGAGGCCGGACAGCAGGGAGGCAAGTCCGCCGGCGGCGGTCACGTCAAGCTGGTGATACGACGTTGACCCCGCAATCCGCTTGAGTTCGCGCTTGCCGGCGGCGTCCGCCTGGGAGTTCGAGTCGGCAAAGGACGTCTCCACACGTTCAAGCCATTGCTCCCGGGTCCAGGGATCCGACCCTGCCCCCACGAGCGTCAGCCCGTCGGCGCGGCCCCGGGCGGCCAGCCGTGCGAGCCCCGGCAGGAGCAGCCGGCCGGTAAGATCCCCTGACGCACCAAGGATGAGCAGGGTTTTTACAGTTGTTTGGGTGGCCATCCTGCCAGCATGCCATCTTGAAGGGCTGTCTTGGTACCCTAGATAGTCGAGTCCCGTTGTCGAGGCAGTTGGTCCAGGCCAACAACAGTCACGACTCTGGCGAGCCGCACCGGCCGCCAGCTGTAGATCCACTGAAAGAAGTGCACGGCGCGTGTTCAATTCACTCTCTGACCGGTTGACAGCAACCTTCAAGAATCTCCGCGGCAAGGGCCGCCTCACCGAGGCGGACGTTGACGCCACGGTCCGCGAGATCCGGCGGGCCCTCCTGGACGCCGACGTTGCTGTGCCAGTGGTCCGCGAGTTCACAGGCCGGGTGCGCGAGCGTGCCCTGGGCGCCGAGGTCTCCGGTGCGTTGAACCCCAGCCAGCAGATCGTCAAGATCGTCAACGAGGAACTCGTAGAGATCCTGGGCGGCGAAACCCGGCGCATCCGGCTGGCCAAGACCGGCCCCACCATCATCATGCTCGCGGGCCTTCAGGGTGCCGGCAAAACCACCCTCGCCGGCAAACTCTCCAAGTGGCTGAAGTCCCAGGGCCACAGCCCCATGCTCGTGGCATGCGACCTCCAGCGGCCCAACGCCGTAACCCAGCTCCAGGTGGTCGGCCAGCGCGCCGGAGTTCCCGTCTTCGCCCCGCACCCGGGTGCCACGTCCACCGAACTGGACCATCCTGCGGGCGACCCCGTGGCGGTTGCCCGCGCCGGTGTCGAGGAAGCGCGGCAGAAGCTTTACGACGTCGTCATCGTTGACACCGCCGGACGACTCGGCGTGGACGCCGACATGATGGAGCAGGCGCGCCAGATCCGCCGTGCCATCGTGCCGAACGAAGTGCTCTTCGTCATCGACTCCATGATCGGCCAGGACGCCGTCAATACGGCGCTCGCTTTCGATGAAGGCGTCAACTTCACCGGCATCGTTCTCTCAAAGCTCGACGGCGACGCCCGCGGCGGTGCCGCCCTGTCCGTTGCGTCGGTCACCGGCAAGCCGGTCATGTTCGCCTCCACCGGCGAAGGCGTTGACGACTTTGAGCTCTTCCACCCGGACCGCATGGCGTCCCGCATCCTCGACATGGGCGATGTCCTCACCCTGATCGAGCAGGCGGAAAAGTCCTGGGACAAGGACGAAGCGGCGCGGATGGCGAAGAAGTTCGCCGACCAGGAAGACTTCACCCTCGACGACTTCCTCGCCCAGATGCAGCAGATCCGCAACATGGGCTCCATGAAGAAAATGCTCATGATGATGCCGGGCGCGCAGAACATCCGCCAGCAACTGGAGCAGTTCGACGAACGCGAAATCGACCGCGTGGAAGCGATCGTCCGTTCCATGACGCCACACGAGCGCGTGGCCCCGAAAATCATCAACGGATCACGCCGGGCCCGCATCGCCAAGGGGTCGGGCATGCATGTGTCGGACGTCAACGGCCTGCTGGAGCGGTTTGCCCAGGCGCAGAAGATGATGAAGAAGATGGCAGCCGGCGGCGGAATGCCCGGCATGCCGGGGATGCCGGGCATGGGCGGCGGCGCGGGAGGTGCCCGCAAGGGCGCCAAGAACGCGCCCAAGAAGAAGGCCAAGTCGGGAAACCCGGCCAAGGCAGCCCAGGAGCTCCGCGAGGCGGAGGCCCGGCGTGCCAACGCCGGCAAGGCATTGCCCACCGGTGCCGCCTTCGGCCAGCAGGGAGCGGATTTCGATCCGTCCCAGCTCAACCTGCCCAAGGGCTTCGACAAGTTCCTCGGCGGGAGCAAGTAAGTTACCGGCAGGGCAGTTTTCCGCGCGGGCAACGTGATTGTCGGCCGGTTCAATGTCGCCCGCCGAATTATCCGGCCATTGCCATAGGGTTGGGGCATGTTTAAGCAGCGCGTAGTGTTCGTCCACGGTTCGGGGGCCTTCGGGTCCGCCGCGTGGCCCAAGCAGCACGGCATGGCACTTGCCTATGACGCACTGTTCCTGCGCCGCTACGGCTTTGACCCGGTGGCGGAACCTCTTGAGTCGGACTTTCAGGCCGACGCCCGGATTGTGCTGGCCGCTTTGGCAGATGAAGGCCGCGGCGCTGCCGGCGGTCATGTGGTGGCCCATTCCCAGGGCGCCATCGCGGCGATGATGGCGGCCGTGGAGCGCCCGGACCTGGTGCACTCCCTCACCCTGGTGGAGCCCGCGTGCCTGTCGCTGACTGCCGAACTGCCCGCGACGGCAGCGCACCGGTCCCTGATGCAGCCCCTATTCGATGTGCGGCACCAGCTGGGCGACGACGACTTCCAGCGGGAGTTCGTCCGGCGCGCATTTTCCGTTCACAGCGACGGCCCGGCCACACCGGAAGCGCTCAACAGCGCCCGCAGGCTCCGGCTGCAGGCGCCCCCGTGGGAGGCGCCGCTGGAGATCGTCCCGGGAGTCCCTACGCTTGTGCTCACCGGCGGCTGGGAGCCGCTGTACGAGGAGATTGCCGGGTACCTGCGCGAAACCGGTGCCCTGCACCGCGTTGCAGCGGGCGGGCACCGGCCTCAGGACTCCGTGGAGGGAGACCGGTTCATCCGGTCATTTATTGCAGAGGTCAGCCGGCGTCAGCACTCACAGGCGTCTTAGCGGCGCCTTCACCCGCTGTGGCATTGCGCAGCTCCGGCTGTTCCTGGCGGGGAAGCTGCAGTTCCGGAAGGTAGACCTTGCCGCCGGCTGCCAGGAATTCGTTGCTCTTCTCCCGCATGCCTGCCGCCATCTCGGCCAGGGCGGTCTGGGCTTCGGCTGAACCGTATTCGTCCCGGATGTCCTGGCTGATGCGCATGGAGCAGAACTTGGGCCCGCACATGGAGCAGAAATGCGCTGTCTTTGCCGGTTCCGCGGGCAGCGTCTCGTCATGGAAGGCCTCAGCCGTGACAGGGTCCAGAGACAGGGCAAACTGGTCCCGCCAGCGGAATTCGAACCGGGCCTTGGACAGGGCGTCGTCACGTTCATGGGCCCCCGGGTGGCCCTTGGCGAGGTCGGCGGCGTGGGCGGCGATCTTGTAAGTGATCACACCGGTCTTCACGTCGTCCTTGTTCGGCAGCCCCAGGTGTTCCTTGGGTGTGACGTAACAGAGCATGGCCGTGCCGTAACGGGCGATTTCCGTGGCGCCGATGGCTGACGTGATGTGGTCGTAGCCGGGAGCTATGTCCGTGACCAGCGGCCCGAGCGTGTAAAAGGGTGCTCCCTTGCAGAGTTCCTGCTGGCGCTCCACGTTTTCCCTGACAAGGTGGAACGGCACATGTCCGGGGCCCTCCACCATCACCTGCACATCGAATTCCCAGGCGCGCTGCGTCAGCTCAGCCAACGTATCCAGCTCTGCGAACTGCGCGGCGTCGTTTGCGTCCGCCGTCGCGCCGGGCCGCAGCCCGTCGCCAAGCGAGAACGCAACGTCGTACTTGGCGAAGATCTCGCACAGTTCGTCGAAGTGCGTGTACAGGAAGTTTTCCTGATGGTGGGCCAGGCACCAGCCCGCCATGATGGATCCTCCGCGTGAGACGATGCCGGTGACGCGGTTGGCCGTCAGCGGTACGTAGCGCAGCAGGACTCCGGCGTGGATGGTCATGTAGTCCACACCCTGCTCGCACTGCTCGATGACGGTGTCGCGGAAAATTTCCCACGTCAGTTTGTTGGCCTCGCCGTTAACCTTCTCCAGGGCCTGGTAGATGGGCACGGTGCCGATCGGCACCGGCGAGTTGCGGATGATCCATTCCCGGGTGGTGTGGATGTCGTCTCCGGTGGACAGGTCCATCACCGTGTCTGCACCCCACTGGGTGGCCCACTGCAGCTTGTCGACCTCCTCGGCGATGGAACTGGTAACAGCCGAGTTGCCGATGTTGGCGTTGATCTTCACGAGGAAGGCCTTGCCGATGATCATCGGCTCGGACTCCGGGTGGTTGATGTTGTTGGGGATGATGGCTCGGCCCGCGGCAACTTCGCTGCGCACCAGCTCAACATCGCAGTTTTCCCGTAGCGCGACGAACTGCATTTCGGGAGTCACCACGCCCTGCCGGGCGTAGTGCATCTGGGTGACGGTGCGGCCCGCGACCGCACGGCGGGGCACCGGCTGTGCGCCCTTCCACTCCGCGGACGCAGCGCCCCGGCGCACGGCCGACTTGCCGTCGTCGAGGAGGTTCCGTTCCCTGCCGCTGTACGGCTCGGTGTCCCCCCTGGATTCAATCCACCGGGTCCTGAACGGTTCCAATCCCACCACCGGATCGCTGCCGGGCCCTGCTGTCCGGTAGACCCGGAAGGGCGGGTTGGCCGCGCCCCCCGGCGAATCCTCCAGGGCAATTTCGGTCACCGGTACCCGGATCCCGGTGGCCTCGTCGGCGATGAACGCCAGTGAATGGGACTTCAGGGACTGCGTTTCATGAGTGCCCGCCTGGCTGGCGACGGACCCATTTTGGGCAGGGTTCAGCTGTGTTTCTGGTGTATTCACGGAATACTCACTTCCTTCGCCGGCATTACCCGGACAGGTTCGACGGTCGCAGGCCGCGTCAGCCCGATCTCAGCCCCTGCAGGGGCACCCGTGTGGTCGTAGACGAAGCTACCACAGGCCCGGGCAGCCTCCACGTCACACGAGGTTCACATCCACGACCCGGAACCGCGGTCTAGGCTGGAGGCATGCGTGGAATCATCGAATTCACCGGGACCGTGCTGACCGCCCCCGACCAGGAACGGGACGGCCTTTGGGCCGTGGACGGCAGGCTGACATTCACCCGGCCGGCCGCTCCGCCGGACGTGGTGCTGGACGGCTGGGTGCTTCCGGGCCTCGTGGACGCACATTGTCACATCGGCCTTGGACCCGACGGGGATGTGTCCGAGTCCATCGCCGAAGAGCAGGCCGTGACAGACCTTGAGGCCGGCACGCTGCTGGTCCGCGACGCTGGAGCGGTGCATGACACGCGGTGGATCCAGCAGCGTCCGGAGCTGCCGCGGATCATCCGGGCGGGACGCCACATTGCCAGGACCCGCCGCTATCTGCGCGGATTCGCCATCGAAGTCGAGCCGGACGGACTGGTCGAAGCCGTGCGGAAGCAGGCGCGCGCGGGTGACGGCTGGGTCAAGCTCGTGGGGGACTGGATCGACCGCGGCGCCGGCGACCTCGCGGCGTCGTTCCCGGCCGCAGTGGTGCGGGATGCCGTCCGCGCCGCCCACGATGAAGGTGCCCGGGTGACCGCGCACTGTTTCGCCGAAGACACGCTGGATGACATGCTCGACGCCGGCATCGACTGCATCGAACACGGCACCGGACTCCTCCCGCGGCACATACCCCGCTTCGTGGAACAGCGCGTCCCTATTGTTCCCACGCTGATCAACATTGCAACGTTCCCGGACATCGCGGCCCGGGCGGAAGCGAAGTTTCCGGTGTATGCCGCACACATGCGCGCCTTGTGGCAGCGGCGGAACGAGCGGATTGTGGAAGCCTTCGAAGCGGGTGTGCCAATCTACGCCGGGACGGATGCGGGCAGCGTCATCGGCCATGGCCGGATCGTGGACGAGATCCAGGCGCTCCACACTGCAGGCCTGCCGGCGGCGGCAGCGCTGGACGCGGCGTCGTGGGGCGCCCGGAAGTGGCTGGGAGCGGAGGGTATCGCCGAGGGTGCCAGCGCCGACGTCTTACTGTGCGAACAGGACCCCAGGATCAGTCCGGAAACGCTGCGGAACCTGGCGCACATCATTCTTCGGGGACGTCGGCTCCGACAGGAATAAATTGAAGGTTCAAGTAATTTACTCTATGTAAGCGTCACCGGAGGACCGGCGGCAGAGTTTCGGGAGTTTGGAGTTGCCATGACCACAGAATCCAGCAGCAAGGACCTGCTGCCGGCGGATCTCGCCATGGGCACGGTGATGCTCAAGGTCGGGGACATGAAGCTGATGACGGACTACTACCAGCGCGCGCTCGGGCTGGAAGTCGTGGCTGAGCAGGACGGCGGCGTGTACCTTGGCCGGCGCGGAACGCCCCTGGTCCACCTGGCACCCGCCCCCGGGCTCAACCTTCCGGCCCGGGGTGAAGCCGGACTGTTCCATACCGCCCTGCTCTTCGAAGACAGGCCGTCGCTCGCTGCCACGGTGGCTTCGGCGGCCCGGTATGAGCCGCGGCTGTTCACCGGCAGCGCCGACCACCTCGTCAGTGAGGCCTTCTACTTCAGCGACCCCGAGGGCAACGGCATCGAGCTGTACTGGGACCGTCCCCGCAGTGACTGGTCCTGGGAGGGGACCAGCGTGGTCATGGACAGCCTTGCCCTCCCGCCGCAGCGGTTCCTGCAGGAATTCCTCACTGAGGAAGCGGTAAGCGGCCAGCGTGAGTCCCATGCCGGCGTCGGCCACGTCCATCTTCAGGTGGGCGATGTCCGGTCGGCCCATGACTTCTACGTGGGCACTCTTGGTTTCGAGAAAACCGCCGGATGGCACGGGCAGGCACTGTTCGTCTCCGCCGGCGGCTACCACCACCACATGGCAATGAATGTCTGGAACAGCCGCGGAGCGGGGCCCCGGAAGGACACCTTGGGCTTGGGCGAAGTCCTGATCGAAGTGCCGGGAACGGACGACGTCGGCGCACTCGCCGACCGTTTGCGGGTTGCCGGTGTGGCGTCGCACCACACCGGAGTGGAGCTGCGGTTCGAGGATCCGTGGCGCAACCGGATCCGCGTCGCCGTCCGCTAAGGCGTCGCTGACCTGCGCGTCCTTCTGCGTTAGGCTGATTCCGGACGTCCGGGGCAGCTGTAAAGGTGCCCGGCGGGACCATCGCAGCGCCGACGGAATGAGGATGATTTCCATGGGTTTTACTGAAATCTTTGTTTCCACCCACGATGAGGCGCTCAAGCGCGCGGGGGCACTTGAGGGCGGCGGGCCCGCGGGTCCTGACTCGCTGCGGATTCCGGACATCAGCGATTTCGAGATTGAGCAACTCGGCGACCTGGCCGGAGCGGCCGTGCACGCGGCGGGCGCGGACTATGAACTCGCCATGGTGGACGTGGCCAGTGATTCCCTCCTGGGCGTACCGCCGGCCATGGTCCGGGCGCTCGCGGAACTCCTCAGCTACGAGACCGAGGGCGAGGGCAACGTTCTGGAGGATGTTGCCGCCAGGTGGGCGGCGGAGGAGGACATGCCTTTCGGCTCCGAGGAGGCCCTTGGCTATGTCCAGCGGCTCGCGCAGATGGCCGGCAGCGTGGACGCCAACGCCCGGACCGGCCTGTACGTTTGGTCGGCCTGACCGGGCCGCCGGGTGTCAAGTCGAAATCCCGGCGCTGATCTGGCACAATGAACAGGTACTTGATCTGCGTGGCCCCTCTCTCCGCGTCCGGATCTTGTCCTTTTAGAACCCCCTAGTACGGCCCGCCCCACGGGTGCAGAACGCCGGGCTCGACCCCGTTTCAGAAACAGGAGTGACCACAAAAGTGGCCGTAAAGATTCGCCTTAAGCGCTTCGGCAAGATGCGCGCACCGTACTACCGCATCGTTGTCATGGACGCACGCTCCAAGCGTGACGGCCGTGCGATCGAAGAGATCGGCAAGTACCACCCCACCGAAGAGCCCTCGTACATCGAGGTTGACACGGACCGTGCCCAGTACTGGCTCGGAGTTGGCGCACAGCCGTCCGAGCAGGTTGCCGCGATCCTCAAGATCACCGGTGACTGGCAGAAGTTCAAGGGTCTCCCCGGCCAGGAGGGCACCTTGAAGACCAAGGCTCCCAAGGCTGCCTTCGTTACCCCGGAAAAGGGTTCCGTGATCATCCCGGAAGCCATCACCAAGAAGGCCAAGAAGGACGAAGCAGCCGAAGCTTCCACCGAAGCTGAAGCAGAGACCACCGAGGCTGAGTAAATTGCTGGCAGAAGCGCTCGAACACCTTGTCCGCGGGATCGTTGACAGTCCTGAGGACGTCAAGGTCAGCGCCAAGAACAACCGCCGCGGGGACACCCTCGAGGTGCGAGTTCACCAGGATGACCTCGGACGGGTGATCGGTCGTCAGGGCCGCACGGCACGCGCACTGCGCACTGTCGTTGCGGCGCTGGCCGGCGGCGAACAGGTCAGGGTCGACGTCGTCGACACCGACCGCCGCCGGTAAACGCCCCGCACTATTTGTCTCAAGTCCGGCCCCTTCACCAGATTATGGTGGAGGGGCCGGACTGTTTTCAGGAAGAACCCGGCGCGGCGGCGGGCGCGCGGTGGAGCGAGTCCCCGCAACCGGCCGCAGTAAAACCAGTACAGAACGAATCCCGGAACAGAGGAACAGATGCAGCTTCAGGTGGCACGAATCGGCAAACCGCACGGCATCCGCGGCGAAGTGACCGTCCAGGTCCTGACCGATGCGCCGGAGGACCGTTTCGTTCCGGGCACGGAATTCGTGGTTGAGCCCGCCTCGGTCGGAACGCTGACCGTGGACAGTGCACGCTGGAACAAGGACATCCTGCTGCTGGGATTCGAGGGCGTCGAGACGCGCAACCAGGCTGAGGCCCTGCGCGGCGCCCGGCTGTTCATCGAGACGGAAGAGCTCGACGAGGACGATGACGAAGGCTGGTACGAGCACGAGCTCGTCGGCCTCGAGGTCCGCGTGGGCGACACCGTCGTCGGCAAGGTCTCCGGGCTCCGTACCATGCCGGTCCAGGACCTGATTGTGGTGGAGGCGGCGGACGGCAAGGAGATCCTGATTCCCTTCGTCGAGGAGATCGTGCCCGAGGTCAACGTGGGGGAGAAGTACATCCTGGTGACCCCGCCGCCCGGGCTGTTCGAGATCAACGTTGAGGATTCCGGGGACGATGAGTCCGGCGCAACAGGGCAGGGCAAGTCTGAGGCCGGGGACAACGCCTAAATGAGGATCGACGTCGTCAGCATCTTCCCGGAGTACCTCGCGCCCCTGGAACTTTCCCTGATCGGGAAGGCCCGCCAGGACGGCTTGTTGGACCTGAATGTCCACGACCTCCGGGACTTCACCACGGACAAGCACAGGTCGGTGGACGATACCCCCTACGGCGGCGGCGCCGGCATGGTGATGAAAGCGGAACCATGGGCGCAGGCGCTCAGCTCGGTGCCCGCAGCCAGGGATGGTGCCACCGCCCGGAAGCCGGTGCTGATTGTCCCGTCACCGGCGGGCGAACGGTTCACCCAGGCGCTGGCGCACGAACTGGCCGAGGAGGACCAGCTGGTCTTCGCCTGCGGCCGGTACGAGGGCATCGACGAGCGGGTCATAGAGTGGGCGGAAGAGCACTTCACGGTCCGGCCCATGAGCCTGGGTGACTACGTCCTCAACGGAGGCGAAGTAGCCGTGCTGGCTATGACCGAAGCCATCGTCCGGCTTCTTCCCGGCGTTGTCGGCAACCCGGAATCACTGGTTGAAGAGTCGCACTCGGACGGCCTGCTGGAGTACCCCGTGTACACCAAGCCATCCACCTGGCGGGACCGCGACGTTCCGCCCGTCCTGTTGAGCGGCAACCACGGCAAGATTGCCCAGTGGCGCCGCCACGAGCAGTACCGCCGTACGGCGCAACGCCGCCCCGATCTGCTGGCCGAGTTCGACGCCGGCAAACTTCCCCGCGCGGACCGCACCGCGCTCGGGGATCTGGGGTACGACGTCGTCGACGGTCGCCTCAGGCGCCGCCCGTCCGAGGGCGGGAACGGCACTCCGGCGGAAGACTGACAGAGGTTCCGCCGGCGCCTCGTCCCAGGCGGGACCGGATTAGCCGGAATCCTCCGGATGTGGCAAAATTAGTCCTTGTGCCTGCTGGGTGCGCACCTGCCACAGGGGGAGCGTCACCAACAGCCCGGCACCCCGGCGCCTTCAAGCAGTGAGGGGGCCGGATCAGAAAACTTTCGGCGGTGATTCCGGGCAAGTCCCGGCTTGGCCGTCGTGACCCAAAGTGGATGACCTGTGGCGTTCACCAGGAGTGGATCAATGCATATCCTCGATACCGTAGATGCAGCCTCGCTGCGCACCGATGTTCCCCAGTTCCGTGCGGGTGACACCCTCAAGGTTCACGTGAACATCATCGAAGGCAAGAACTCCCGTGTCCAGGTATTCCAGGGCTTTGTCCTGGGCCGCCAGGGTGACGGCATTCGCGAAACCTTCACGGTCCGCAAGGTCTCCTTCGGTGTCGGCGTAGAGCGTACCTTCCCGGTACACTCCCCGATCATCGACAAGATCGAGGTCGTCACCAAGGGTGACGTCCGCCGCGCCAAGCTTTACTACATGCGTGCACTGCGCGGTAAGGCTGCGAAGATCAAGGAAAAGCGCGACTTCAGCACCGCCAAGTAAGTCCTCCGGACTTCCACGGCAGGTTCAGAACCCGGATCCGGCCCGCGCCGGAGCTCTTCCGCAACAGCGCCACAGGATACGGATCATGGACCAGTCAGAACGCCAGCCCAGGAAACTGGGCTGGCGTTTTGCGTTGCTGGCCATCGCGCTGGCATTGCTCATCAGCGGGCTTGTCCGCGGCCTCTGGCTGGATGTCTATTACATCCCGTCCGCCTCCATGGAGCCGCTCTTCGGTGCGGGTGACAGGATTCTCGTTTCCCGCACCGACTTCCAGTCCGAACCTGTCCGGCGCGGTGACGTTGTGGTCTTCGACGGCCGCGGGACGTTCGCCCCGCTCAACAGCGGCAACGGACCGCTGCAGGACGGCGTGGCGGCGGCCGGCCACTGGCTTGGCATCACCGGCAGTGATACAACCTACATAAAGCGGGTTATCGGGTTGCCCGGCGATCATGTGATCTGCTGCGATGACCGGCAGCGGCTCACAGTGAACGGTCAGGCGCTTGAGGAACCATACCTCTATGGCGGAGACGCTCCGAGCAAGCAGAAGTTCAGTGTGATCGTTCCGGCCGGACGGTTATGGTTGCTTGGAGACCACCGGTCCATGTCCGCCGACTCCCGAAGCCTGCTGGGCGCGCCGGGTGGCGGTATGGTGCCCCTGGACCGGATCATCGGCAGGCCGGTCCAGATCATCTGGCCACTCGACAGATTTGCGGCCGTACCCCGGCCCGCAGAAACCAGCACGACGACGAAGGACGGACAGTAGATGCCCGAGATTGACCCCCGGACTCCTGATCCGTTCAAGCGCGATCGCGCCGGCCGCGACCTCGCGGGGACTGCCACGGACAGGGACACCTCCTTTCCGGAGGCGGCTCCGGCTACGAGCCTGCCGGCAGAGTCCGATGCGCCCGCTCACCCGACCGACAGCCGGGCCGCCGGTTCGAGAGGCGCACATTCGAAGTCGGGCCCGTCGACGCCGGCGAAGGAAGGCAGGGCCCATGGCCCGGTGTACCTCTGGATCAAAGAGGTGCTCACGGTGGTGGCCATCGCCGTGGTGCTGTCATTCCTGATCAAGACGTTCCTGTTCCGGGCGTTCTACATCCCGTCGGAATCGATGGTGAGCACGCTTGACGTGAACGACCGGATCTTCGTCAACCTCCTTGTTCCGGAGCCGTTTGCCCTCGAACGCGGCGACGTGGTGGTCTTCAAAGACACCAAGGGGTGGCTGGTGCCCACGCCGGAAAAGGCGGACGGACCCTTCACCTGGGTCCAGGACGGCCTGACCTTCGTGGGGCTCCTGCCCGATAATTCGGAGCAGCACCTGGTCAAGCGCGTCATCGGCCTGCCGGGCGACCATGTGGTGTGCTGCGATGCGGGAGGCAAACTCACCATCAACGGCCAGGCCGTGGACGAAACGTACATCAACCCGGCGGAGGTCCCGGACATCCGTAACTTCGACGTCGTTGTCCCTGACGGCAAGATCTGGGTCATGGGGGATAACCGGAACCACTCAGCCGATTCCCGCGCCCACCAGGAAAGCAACGGCGGCTTCATCGACATGCCTGACATTGAGGGCAAGGCGGCCGTCATTGCCTGGCCGCTCAACCGGCTGACAGGGCTGGGCAACTATCCCGATGTGTTCCGGAACGTTCCCGCGCCGGCTGGAAAATAGATGTCCATTGCACCGACCCTCGACTACGAGCACCGCTTCCTGAGCTCCGGTGCCCGGCTGCTGGCCGGGATCGATGAAGTAGGACGCGGTGCCATTGCAGGACCAGTGACCGTCGGAATTGCCGTTGTGGACCTGAGCCGGCCAGTGCTGCTCGACGACGTCCGGGACAGCAAACTCCTGAAGGAAGCCGACCGGGAACGGCTGGAGCCCCTGGTGCGGAGCTGGAGCGTCGCGTCGGCGGTCGGCCACGCCTCCGCGGCCGAGATCGACGCGATGGGCATCATCGCGGCCCTGCGGACAGCCGGGACGCGGGCCTGGCTCCAGATCCTGGCGGCCGGCATCACCCCCGACGTGGTGCTGCTCGACGGAAGCCACAACTGGCTCTCACCGGAAACGCAGGCATCCCTCTTCGACGACGCACCGGCCGGCCCCGGCTGCGACGCGCCGGTCCACACCCTGGTCAAGGCGGACATGCAGTGCCTGAGCGTGGCGGCAGCCAGCATCCTGGCCAAGGTGGAGCGGGACCAGCTGATGCGTTCGCTGCACGATGAGTACCCGTCCTTCGGCTGGAACGAAAACAAGGGCTACGGAACGGCGTCCCACAAGGAGGCCCTCAAAGCTGCCGGGCCAACCCCCTATCACCGGGTCAGCTGGCAGATTCTCTGACCCCGGATCTCCGACCCTGGCCGCGGGGCCGCGCGGAATGGTGCAAGATGGAACCATGAGTGCCGAGGATCTTGAGAACTATGAAACCGACATGGAGCTGCAGCTCTACCGCGAATACCGTGACGTCGTCGGGCTGTTTAGCTACGTAGTCGAGACCGAACGGCGTTTCTATCTCGCCAATCACGTGGACCTGCAGGCGCGCAGCGCCGATGGCGAAGTCTATTTCGACCTCACCCTCCAGGACGCCTGGGTATGGGACGTCTACCGCTCGGCCCGGTTCGTCAAGAGCGTGCGGGTGATTACGTTCAAGGACGTCAACGTCGAAGAACTGCCCCGAAACGAGGAACTTGCCCTTCCCAAGGACGTGGACCTGGGCAACTGACCGCAGCGGCGGACACGCGCGCTGCCGGGCCGGGCGCTTGGCACCGTAGCCGACCCCCTTATCTGCAGGTTGCGCTACCTGTTTTTTGCCAGGGGTCTGGCCTCCCGGCGGTCCTTGGCGCGAGACTACTCTTAGGGATTGATTCGTAGTTTCTGTCCGACGGCCTGCCGCAGTGCGGAGGGGTTCCGCGTCGTGCAGACAAATACTGGCGGTGCTTCAGTGCGAGCACCGCGGGCTCTTACTGGCACCGCCTACCTGGCTGAAATCAGAGAAGATCTCACCATGAAAATACTCTGTTGGTTCCTTGGGCACATCTGGAGCAGCCATGCCGGATTCTATGATGAGCGGCCACACCAGTCGGCCCATTGCATGAGATGCGGAACCCGCGCCTAGCGGCTGACTCCACGCGTCAACATCTCCTCCACAGGACCCTTTTGACCGGGTTTCCCACATAGCTCCCTCCGCCGGTATGCCGGCCTTCGCCCCTCCAGCAGGCTGGTGGCGGAGGTAACAATGAGAGCCAAAGACTTGCTTGGCCGGCGCGGGGAAGAATTAGCTGCCGGATATCTGGAATCACAGGGCATGCGGATCGTGGACCGCAACTGGCGTTGCCCTGAAGGTGAAATCGACATCGTCGCCCTGGACGGCGACTCGCTCGTCATCGCCGAAGTGAAGACGCGCAAATCCCTTGCCTACGGGCATCCCTTCGAAGCCGTCGGCGTTGCCAAACTGGCCCGGTTGCACCGGCTCGCGTCGGCATGGTGCCGCGACCACGAGCTCCGCATGCCGTTCCGCCGCGTTGACGTCGTTGCGGTCCTGGATGACGGGGCGGGGCAGCCGCGTGTCGAGCACCTCAGGGGGGTGGGGTAGGTGGCCCTGGGCAGGACGTACTCAGTGGCGCTTGTGGGACTCAACGGGTACATCGTAGAAGTCGAAGCAGACATCGGCCAGACCCTCCCGGCCTTCGTCATTCTCGGCCTTCCGGACGCCTCACTCAACGAAGCCAAGGAACGCATCCGGTCCGCCGCGCAGAACTCGGGAATCCCGTTGAGCCGGCGAAAGATCACCGCGAACCTTATCCCGGCATCGCTGCCGAAACGGGGCTCCGGCTTTGACCTGGCCATCACCATGGCCGTCCTTCGCGCCGCGAATGACATCCGATCAACTGAGCGGACAGTGTTCATCGCCGAACTGGGCCTCGACGGCAGGCTCAGGCCGGTCCGGGGGATCCTCCCCGCTGTGATGGCCGCCGTGCAGGCCGGGTATCCGGACATTGTGGTGGCGCACGCAAATGCGGCAGAGGCAGAGCTCGTGCCGGGAGCCAGGGTCCGCGGGTACAGGACCCTGGCCCGGCTCGCCTGTGACTTCGGTGCGGATCCGCAGGAACTGGCCCTGGACTTCGAACCCGACGACGAAGATGCCTCCGGCGACGCCGCCTCCGGGGCCGGGGTGGCGCCGGATATGTGCGATGTCTCCGGGCAGGGTGATGCGAGGAGGGCGCTCGAAGTTGCTGCCGCCGGTGCGCACCATCTCCTCCTGTCCGGTCCTCCGGGGGCCGGGAAGACAATGCTGGCTGAACGGCTTCCGGGCCTGCTGCCGGATTTGGCTGACACCGAGGCCATGGAGGTGACCGCAATCCACTCCCTGTGTGCGTTGCCGACTGCCGCCGTGCAGCTCGTGCGGCGGCCGCCATTTGAGAATCCCCATCACAGCGCCACCGCAGCCGCCATCATCGGGGGCGGCTCGGGGTTGCCGCGGCCGGGAGCGGCGTCCAGGGCCCACCGTGGCGTGCTGTTCCTTGACGAGGCACCGGAATACGAGCGGCGGGTCCTTGACGCGCTCAGGCAACCCTTGGAGAGCGGCGAACTGGTCATCCACCGGTCCGCCGGTACCGCCGCCTATCCGGCAAGGTTCCAGCTCGTGCTTGCCGCCAACCCTTGCCCTTGCGGTAAGGCATCGGGCAAAGGACTCGACTGCACCTGCACGCCGATGATGCGTCGCCGCTACCTGGCACGGATGTCCGGGCCGCTGCTGGACCGGGTGGACATCCAGCTGCAAGTGGAACGGGTATCGCTTGCGGACTTCGGCCGGACGGGCGCGGAGGAAGACACTCCCGCCATCGCCGCCAGGGTCCGTGCCGCCAGGGAGCGTCAGCTGCTGAGGCTTCATCCCCTGGGGCTGGAAACCAACTCACAAGTGCCCGGCCGCGTCCTTCGCGGGGCACTGCGCCTCTCATCACCCACCACGCGAATCCTGGACCACTCGCTCGAACGCGGCGTACTCACGGCCCGCGGATACGACCGCGTCCTGCGCCTCGCATGGACACTGGCGGACCTCGCCGGGCGTGACACCCCGGACCACGACGATATCGGGCAAGCGCTGGGTCTCCGGCAAGCTGCCTCGGCTGCGGCCTGAAAGGAATACGATGACTGACACTGAACGCCTGGCGCGGGCCGCCCTGTCGCGTTTGATGGAGCCCCAGGACGCCGTGGGCCTGGCGCTCGTGAGGACCGCAGGCGCGGTGGATGCGCTTCGAATCGCCACCGGACAACTGGCATCCGGTCCGGAGCTTGAACAGGCTCTGACCGCGCTGCTGGCAGAGAACGGCACCAGCAGCTGGCCGGGAATGAACGCCTCGCTCAAACGCTGGGCTCCCCGCATACCGGACCTTGCTCCGGAGCGGGACCTCGCCACCATGCACCGGCTGGGCGGGCGCATGATTATGCCCTCCGATGCCCTGTGGCCCCGGCAGTTGACGGACCTGGACCTTCAAGAACCCATCTGCCTCTGGTGGCGTGGCGTGGAACAGCCCCTGCCCGCAGCGTCAAGGTCCATTGCGCTGGTCGGGTCCCGCGACAGCACCAGCTACGGTGCAGCCGTCACCGGCGACCTCGCCTATTCGTTGGCCCAACGGGGCTTCACCATCGTCTCCGGCGGGGCCTACGGGATTGATGCCCACGCCCACAGGGCTGCGCTGGCCGGTGCCGGTGACACCATGCCCACCGTCGCCGTCATGGCCGGGGGAGTGGACCGCTTCTATCCATCCGGCAACGAAGACCTGCTCAGGGCCGTCGCAAACCAGGGGGCTGTCCTGGCTGAAGTCCCGCCCGGATCCGCTCCCACCCGGTACCGGTTCCTGCAGCGGAACCGCCTCATCGCCGCGCTGTCCTCCGTCACAGTGGTGGTGGAGGCCCGCTGGCGCTCGGGCGCACTGAACACAGCCCATCATGCCGAAACGCTGGGCCGTGCCGTCGGCGCCGTCCCCGGGTCCGTGCACAGTGCCAATTCCGCCGGCTGCCACCGGCTGATTCGCGAGGGGGGAGCCGTGTGCGTCACAGATGCCGGGGAGATTGCCGAACTTGCCTCGCCCAGCGGTGAATCGATGGCCGAGCCGGGCCCGGGACAGCCCGCCGACCATGACGGGCTTACGCTGGAGGACCTCATCCTGCTCGACGCGCTGCCGCTGCGGTCCACCAGTTCGGTCGAAAAACTGACCTCAGTTGCCGGGCTGAGTGCTGATTCCGTCAGGGCGGGGCTGGGCAGGCTGGGGCTGCTGGGGCTCGCTGAATCCGAACGCGGCGGCTGGAAGCGTTCCCGCAAGGCGTGTTGAGCCCTGCGGTCCGTTGTGTGGCTGCCAAACAGTGAGAAAGTGGGACCGTGGACACCCCCGAACTTCCCGCAGCCCTCGCTGGCGCGGCCCACGGCTTCGGCCGCTACCTTGGAAATGAACGCGCCAGGTCCCCCCACACAGTTCGTGCCTACCTGTCCGACGTCCACAGCCTGCTGTCGGCCGCCGCTGCCGACGGGGCCACCGACCTCGACGGGATCGAACTGGCCACCCTGCGGCGCTGGCTCGGCACGCAGAGTGAAGCTGGCATGTCCCGTTCTACACTGGCTCGGCGGGCAGCCACCGCACGGTCCTTCACCGCCTGGGCAGTCCGTGAAGAGCTCCTCGATGCCGACCCTGCGCTTCGCCTGAAGGCGCCGAAGCGGGACAAGTCCCTGCCCGGCGTTCTGCACCAGCAACAGGTTGTCCGTGTCCTGGACGGGCTGCAGGCTGCTGCGGAAGACGGCGGTGCCCTCGCCCTTCGAGACCGCGCCATGGTGGAGTTGCTGTACGCCACCGGTGTCCGGGTGGGGGAGCTGGCAGGGCTGGACGTTGACGATCTCGACCCCGACCGGCGGACACTGAAGGTGCTCGGCAAGGGCAACAAGGAACGGACGGTGCCCTACGGGCTCCCGGCCGCTGTCGCTGTCGACGACTGGCTGCGACGCGGACGGCCACTGCTGGCCGCCGAGGGGAGCGGTCCGGCACTCTTCCTGGGGGTCCGGGGCCGCAGGGTGGACCAACGGCAGGTTCGCGCGGTGGTGAAGGACCTGCTCGATGCGCTGGGCGACACCGCTGCCACCGGTCCGCACGCACTCCGGCACTCCGCGGCCACCCATTTGCTCGACGGCGGAGCCGATCTCAGGGCCGTGCAGGAAATCCTCGGCCACAGCAGCCTGGCCACCACGCAGATCTACACCCACGTCTCGGTGGACCGGCTCCGGCGAAGCTACCAGCAGGCGCACCCGCGCGCGTGAAACTTCCAGGCCGCTTCCGGCGCGCCGAATTGCACTGGCGTAATTAGGCGGGGTACGGCACAATAAGACTCATGCCCGGCAACTATCAAGTCAGGCTTGAAGCTCGCCCTCAAGCGGTTTCAGGCATCGGCCGGCACTAATTTCATAGCTTTGCAGGGACCACCGGCAGCATGCGGACCCGGCGCGGCAGACACACATCCAGGCAGAGGTCGTTGGGGAAGACGTACCTACAGCTATGGAGGATGGAATGTCTGTTGCAATGACCCGCGGTGTCTTGTTCGTTCACTCGGCCCCGACCGCCCTGTGCCCCCACGTTGAGTGGGCCATCGGGTCGGTCGTGGACAAGCGGACGGACCTTGAGTGGACTGCTCAGCCTGCTGCGCCCGGAATGTTCCGTTCGGAACTGTCCTGGACCGGCACGCCGGGCACCGGCGCGCTGCTGGCGTCCGCCCTGCGCGGCTGGGCGCATCTTCGCTACGAGGTCACGGAAGAGCCCAGCCAGGGCGTTGACGGCGGCCGGTGGTCGCACACTCCGGAGCTGGGAATCTTCCACGCCGTCACCGACGTGCACGGCAACATCATGGTCTCCGAGGACCGCATCCGTTACGCCTACGAATCCGGCGCCGGCGACCCGTCCGCCGTCTACCACGAGCTGTCACTGGCGCTCGGCGAAGCCTGGGACGAAGAGCTGGAGCCCTTCAGGCACGCGGCCGAGGGCGCACCCGTGCGCTGGCTGCACCAGGTGGGCTGACCGGCCTCCGCCTTGCTACACCCTCCATAACGCAAGAGGCCCCCGCCGGACGGCAGGGGCCTCTTGCGCTTGCAAGCGGGGGACGTTAGATGCTGCGGACTGCAATCACGGCATTGTGGCCGCCGAACCCGAACGAGTTGCTCAGTGCCACGATGTTGCCGGAGGGCAGGTCGCGGGCAGTCTTGGTGACGACGTCGAGCGGGATCTCCGGGTCCTGGTTTTCCAGGTTGATGGTTACCGGCGCCTTGCGTTCGTAGACGGCCAGCACGGTCAGCACGGCCTCTACGGCACCCGAGGCACCCAGCAGGTGGCCCATCTGAGACTTCGTCGCGGAGACCGCAACATTGTCGACGTGCGCCCCAAGGGCGGCGCGTAGGGCGGTGTATTCCGGCTTGTCACCCACGGGCGTGGACGTCGCATGTGCGTTGACGTGGACCACTTCCTCGGGCTGGATCCGGCCGTCGAACATGGCCGCCTTCAGGGCGCGGGTGGCTCCCAGGCCCTGCGGGTCCGGGGCGGTGATGTGATAGGCGTCTGCCGTCACGGACGTTCCGGCCAGCTCGCCGTAGATCCGGGCTCCGCGCGCCAGCGCATGTTCCTCGGCCTCGATGACCAGGGCGCCGGCGCCTTCACCCATGACGAAGCCGTCGCGGCCCGTGTCGTAGGGGCGCGAGGCGTGCTCGGGATCGTCGTTGCGGCGGGACAGAGCCTGCATCGAGGCGAATGCGGCAATGGGCATGGGGTGGATCGCCGCTTCGGCGCCACCGCAGACCACGACGTCTGCCTTGCCGGAACGGATTAGGTCCAGGCCGAGGTGCAGGGCTTCGGTGCCTGACGCGCAGGCGGACACCGGAGTGTGCGCACCGGCACGGGCGCCAAGGTCGAGGCTTACCGCTGCTGCCACGCCATTGGGCATCAGCATGGGCACGGTCATCGGCAGGACGCGGCGCGGGCCTTTCTCGCGCAGCGTGTCCCACGCGTCCAGCAGGGTCCATACGCCGCCGATACCCGTGGCGAAAGCCACGGCCAAACGGTCGTGGTCCACTTCGGTAATGCCGGAGTCGGCCCAGGCTTCGCGGGCGGCCACAACGCCGAACTGCGTGGACGGGTCCATGCGCTTCGCTTCGACGCGGCTCAGGACGTCCAGGGCGGGGGTGGAGGCGCGGGCTGCGAAGTGGACGGGCAGTTCATACTTCGCTACCCAGTCGTCCTCGAGCGTGCGTGCGCCGGAGACGCCCTTCAGCGCGTTATTCCACATTGTGGGGACATCGCCGCCAATGGGCGTGGTGGCACCCAGACCGGTAATGACTACTTTGCGTGCCATGGGATCACTCTCTATCGGTGCGCATGCCGAGTCCGGGAAATGCCTGGCCGGGGATGCGTGGGGAAAACTTGGGGTCATTCAGCGGTGCCCGGTCCGGAACGCTGGATCAGCGCCCCGGACCGGCTACCGGATTCGGCCGTTGCCGGCAGGAGCCAGGACTAGGCCTGTGCGTCAGCGATGAAGCTGACAGCGTCACCGACGGTCTTGAGGTTCTTGACCTCTTCGTCCGGGATGCGCACGCCGAACTTTTCCTCAGCGTTGACCACGATGGTCATCATGGAGATGGAGTCGATGTCCAGGTCCTCGGTGAAGGACTTGTCCAGCTCGACGGCTTCGGTGGCGAGGCCGGTTTCTTCGTTGACGATTTCAGCCAGGCCGGCCAGGATCTCTTCGTTGCTAGCCATTGATGGCTCCTTTTCTTGTTGTTGCCGGCAGGTGCTGCCGGAAATGATTCAAGCCGCGATTACGGCTTGGTTCGCGAATCCGTGCTTTTCAGAACGTATTCAGTTGTGGGTAAAGGGTTCGGCTACGGGAGCACTATGACCTGGGCACCGAACACCAGTCCGGCGCCAAATCCGATCTGCAGGGCGAGTCCGCCGCTGAGTTCGGGGTTTTCCTGGAGCAGGCGGTGGGTGGCAAGCGGAATGGAGGCCGCGGACGTGTTTCCGGCTTCGGCAATGTCCCTGGCCACTTTGACGGTCTCCGGAAGCTTGAGCTTCTTGACCATCTCGTCGATGATGCGCATGTTGGCCTGGTGGGGGATGAAGGCTGCGAGGTCTTCGGCTGAAATCCCGGCCGCGTCCAAGGCTTGCTGGGCAACTTTGGCCATCTCCCACACAGCCCAGCGGAAGACAGTCTGGCCGTCCTGGCGCAGGGTGGGCCAGATGGCGGCGTCGGTAACCTCGGCCTCTTCGGTGCTCAGCGCCCCTGACTTGTTCGCGGCAAGGGCAAGCTCGCGGACGTCGAGCAGGGAATGCGTCATGCCGATCGCGTCCCACTTGCTGCCGTCCGAACCCCAGACCGACGGGCCGATGCCCGGAATGTCGGAGGGGCCGATCACGACGGCGCCGGCGCCGTCGCCCAGCAGGAACGAAATCGTGCGTTCAGTGTTGTCGATGACGTCCGAAAGCTTCTCGGCGCCCACCACGAGCACATAGTCGGCTGCGCCGGAACGGACCAGCGCGTCGCCCTGCGCGATGCCGTAGCAGTAGCCGGCACACGCAGCGGAGATGTCGAAGGCCGGAGCGGGCGTGGCCCCAATCCGGTCTGCCAGGCTGGCAGCAGCTGAGGGCGTCGCATACGGATGCGTCACAGTGGACACGATCACGGCGCCCAGCTGGCTGGCCTCGATGCCCGCTTTCGCCAGGGCTTCGCGGGCCGCGCCCTCAGCCATGTCAATGACACTGACGTCTGCGGGAGCCCGGTGACGGGTTACGATGCCGGTGCGCTGCCGGATCCATTCATCCGAGGAATCGATCCACTGGCAGACGTCTTCGTTGGTGACGATGACATCTGGCCGGTAGGCACCGAGTCCGAGGATGCGGGTGTGTTCGCGCAGTGGCGCCTGCTTGAGTGCGGGAACGCTCATGCCTGTCCCTCCAGTTCTGCGAATAGGGCCAGGGCAGCGGTGAGGTCGTCCGGCGTCTTGACGGCAACGGTCTTGACCCCGGGCATGCCCCGCTTGGCGAGTCCGGCCAGGGTTCCGGCCGGTGCAAGTTCGATGACGCCGGTGACGCCGCGCTGCACCAGCGTTTCCATGCACAGGTCCCAGCGGACCGGGCGGGAGACCTGGGCGATGAGGCTGCCGACAGCTGCGTCGCCGTCGGTCACTTCCTGTCCGTCAAAGTTGGACAGGAGCGGCACCTGCGGGTTCCGGGGCTGCAGCGAGGGCTTCAGCGCTTCCAGCGCCGCAACGGCGGGTGACATATGCGAGGTGTGGAACGCCCCGGCAACCTTCAACGGGATCACGCGCGCCTTGGCCGGAGGATTCTCCGCGAGGGCCTTGAGCTGTTCGAACGTGCCCGCCGCGACCGTCTGGCCGGCCCCGTTGACGTTGGCCGGCGTGGCGCCGGCGGCTTCGATGGCGGCCAGTACCTCGGCCGGGTCCCCGCCAACCACGGCACTCATGCCGGCGGGGGTGACAGCGGCGGCAGCGGCCATGCTGTTGGCACGCTCCCGGACGAAGGTCATGGCCTCGGTCTCGGTCAGGACTCCGGCAAGCGCCGACGCCGTGATCTCGCCGACGGAATGTCCGGCGAGGATGACGGGGAGGGCGCTGAGTTCGACGTCGAACAGAGACTTTGCGGCGACCAGGCCGGCCGCGACGATCAGCGGCTGCGCCACCGCCGTGTCCTTGATGGTTTCCTCATCCGACGTGGTGCCGTGTGCGGTGAGGTCGATGCCTGCTATTTCACTGAGGGAGGCCAAATGGCCGGCGACGGGAGGCAGTTCCAGCCAGGGGGCCAGAAAACCAGGGGTCTGGGAGCCCTGTCCAGGGCAGACGATTGCAAGCACGTATCCAGCTTTCCAAATTACCGCGTGATTCTCGGTGTATTCATGCACCAAGCTCACTGGGTCAGTTTGTAGGAAGTCTACAACGGTTCAGTTGCCGTTCCGGGACGTCTGGCGTTCGGTGGGCGCCTTGGGCGGCACGGAAAGCCGTCCCACCACAAGGGCCGCCTGGAGCACAAATGCCTCCCGGGGGAGCAGCGGATCCCAGCCGGTGACGTCACAAACGCGCTTGAGCCGGTAGCGGACGGTGTTGGCGTGCACAAAGAGCTCACGCGCCGTCGCTTCGAGCGAGTGTCCAAGTTCGAGATAAGTGCCCAGGGTCTCCACCAGTCCGTTGGACGCGGCAATCAACGGCCGGTAGATGTTCTTGATGAGGGACCGGCGTGCGGCGTCGTCCCCGGAGATGACCCGCTCCGGCAGCAGGTCGTCAGCTGCCACCGGGCGCGGCGCCGAGGGCCAGGCCCGCGCCGCGGTCAGCCCTGCAAAGGCGGACTGAGCCGAACTGCTGGCTTCCAGCAGGGATCCGGCCTCCGGTCCGTAGACAACAGGGCCCGGGGCGAAAAGTTCGCTGAGCTTCAGGTAGGCGCTCTCCCGGTCCTGGACTCCGCCAAGGATCAGGATCAGGCGGTCCCCCTGGATCCCCACCAGCGCGTCCTCGGCGAACCTGCCGGCGGTCCGGCGCAGCTCGCTGACGTAGCTGGCGCTGGGTTCCGAGGGCGAATTGCCCACCATGACGGTAAATCGCTCCTGTGCTTTCCAGCCAAGGGCGGCAATGCGCGACCGCAGGGCATCGGTATTTTCGCCGCGCAGGATGGCGTCAACAATCAGCGCCTCGAGGCGGGTGTCCCAGGAACCCCTGGACTCGGCTGCCCGGGCATAGACATCGGCGGCGGCAAAGGCCACTTCCCGTGAATAGCGGAGCACGGCTTCCCGCAGCGCAGGCTGGTCCGCCTCCGGCGCGATGACTGGCACCTGGTCCTCCACCACCTCCACCACGATCCGGATGAGCTGGAGCGCCTTCTGCAGGCTGATGGAGCGGGTCAGCTCGGTGGGGGCGGTCCCGAAAACATCCGTGAGGATCCATGACGGCGAGCTGGGCCGCTCGTACCAGGTCACAAACGCGGCGATGCCGTTCTGGGCCACCATGCCGAGGGCCGACCGCTCATCGGAACTGAGCCGTCCGTACCAGGGCAGCGATTTTTCGAGCTGTCGCATGGTGGTGGTGGACAACTGCCCCACGCTGGCCCGGAGTTTCTTCAGCGTCTGGGTTTTTTCCGGCGTCAGGGCGCGGGAGGCCGGCTTGCGCTTTGCGGGAGTGGGGGTTGGCTCTGCCATGCATCGAGCATACGGTGCGCGCAGGCCAAGCTCCATTTGTGCAAAGGCTACAACTCGATTTGCGCTGCGTCACAAACGCCGAGAGCACAACGGCGACGGGAGCGCAACGACGACGGGAGCACAACGACGACGGCGGCCCCCGCCTTGTGGTGGGGACCGCCGCCGTCGTGATTCACTGCGTCCGGATCAGGATTCGCCGCCGGCGTTTCCTGTGGAGCCGGCATTGACGTTGTTCAGCCGGTACTTCTCAATCGCCTGGGCGGGAGCCTGGGCGTCCACTTCGCTGCGGCGGGCCAGCATCTCGAGGGAACGGACCACGATGGAGTGGATGTCGTTCTTGAAGAAGCGGCGGGCCGCGGCGCGGGTGTCGGAGAAGCCGAAGCCGTCCGCGCCGAGCGAGGCGAACTCGTTCGGGAGGTACTGGCGGATCTGGTCCGGGACGGCCTTCATGTAGTCCGTGACCGCCACGATGGGGCCGGTGGCACCTTCGAGCTGTGCTGTCACGAACGGAACCCGTGCCGGCTGGCCGGGGTTGAGGAACGCGTCCTCTTCCGCTGCCATGGCGTCGCGGCGCAGTTCGTTCCAGGACGTGACGGACCAGACGTCGGCGGAAACGCCCCAGTCCTCGGCCAGGAGGCGCTGGGCTTCCAGCGCCCACGGCACCGAAACGCCCGAGGCCAGGATCTGCGTGCGGGGGCCGTCGATCTTGGCCGGTGCAAGCAGGTAGATGCCCTTGATCACGCCTTCAACGTCCAGGTCCTCCGGCTCGGCCGGCTGGGTGATGGGTTCGTTGTAGACGGTGATGTAGTACATCAGGTTGCGGTCGGTCGAATCCGGTCCGTACATGCGTTCGATGCCGTCGCGGACGATGTGGCCCATTTCGTAGCCGTAGGCGGGGTCGTAGGTGACCACTGCCGGGTTGGTGGCGGCGAGGATGGGGGAGTGTCCGTCGGCGTGCTGGAGTCCTTCGCCGGTGAGGGTGGTCCGTCCTGCGGTGGCGCCGATGATGAAGCCGCGGGTCATTTGGTCCGCGGCTGCCCAGAAGGCGTCGCCGGTGCGCTGGAAGCCGAACATGGAGTAGAACACGTAGACCGGGATCAGCGGCACGCCGTGGGTGGCGTAGGCGGTGCCGGCGGCGGTGAAGGCTGCGACGGCGCCGGCTTCGTTGATGCCGGGGTGGATCAGCTGGCCCTGGGCTGATTCCTTGTAGGCCAGGACAAGGTCCCGGTCCACGGACAGGTAGTTCTGGCCCTTGGGGTTGTAGATCTTCGCCGTCGGGAAGAACGCGTCCATACCGAACGTGCGGGCCTCATCGGGGATGATCGGGGCGATGTGCTTGCCGAACTCCTTGTCCCGCATGAGGTCCTTGAGCAGGCGCACGAACGCCATGGTGGTGGCTGCCTGCTGCTTGCCCGACCCGCGCTTTGCCACTTCGTAGGACTTCGGGTCCGGGAGCGCTAGGGCGGCATGCTTGCTGCGGCGCTCCGGCACGGACCCGCCCAGGGCGGCCCGGCGCTCCAGCATGTACTTGATCTCTGGTGCGTCGTTGCCCGGGTGGAAGTACGGCGGCTGGTACGGGTCGCCCTCGAGCTGCTCATCCGTGATCGGGATGCGCAGGTGGTCCCGGAACGACTTGAGGTCATCCAGGGTGAGTTTCTTCATCTGGTGGGTGGCGTTGCGGCCTTCGAAGTGCGGTCCGAGTCCGTAGC